>NZ_CBAYMC010000170.1:0-9777 GCF_964826245.1 Armatimonas sp.
ATTG
The DNA here is from genome assembly GCF_964826245.1 of Armatimonas sp. Taxonomy (NCBI): domain Bacteria; kingdom Bacillati; phylum Armatimonadota; class Armatimonadia; order Armatimonadales; family Armatimonadaceae; genus Armatimonas; species Armatimonas sp. The sequence goes on from NZ_CBAYMC010000170.1 coordinate 5, forward strand.
ATCCCATCGTCCACCAGAACCAAGTCCGAGAGGGAGCCTTCGGTGAGGCGGCCTGTGTCGAGCCAGCCTTGCTGATCGGCCGCGTTGGTGGCGGTGACTTGCGCGATTTCTTGCCAGCCCAGACCGCACCAAGTGCGAAGATTTCGCGCGGCCTGATCCATGGTCAGTACCGAGCCTGCCAGCGTCCCATCGGCGAGCGTGGCGCGTCCGTTGGCGACGGTGACATCGTGGCCACCGAGCTTGTAGAGCCCGTCGCCGTTGCCTGCGCCCGCCATGGCATCCGTGATGGCGATAAAGCGCTTTGCCCCGGCGGCGGCGTAGGTCATGGCGATCACCTCCGGCGCGACATGGTGCCCATCGGCGATTACCTCCACACGCACCCGTAGATCCGTCATAAAGACCGGGATCGGGCCGGGGTTGCGGTGGTGAGTGCCGTTCATCGCGTTGAAGAGATGGGTCGCCTGCCGTGCCCCAAGTGCAATCGCTGCTTTCGTTTGGTCTGCTGTGGCATCGGTGTGGCCCAGCGAGATCACGACTCCAGCGGCGTTGCAGGCGGCGATCAGCGCCTCACCGCCGGGTTGCTCCGACGCTAGTGTGATCTGCCGCATCGTCCCCTGCGCTGCCTCCAGCCAGCCTGAAAACTCAGCCTCGTCGTAGCGGCGCACGAACTCTTTGGGCTGTGCGCCAGGCTTGCCAGGGCTAATATAGGGGCCTTCGAGATGAATTCCCCCAAGCAAGCCCCCCCCACCCCCAATACTAGGGGAGCCCATGTGTCGTGCAACATTGGCAAGCGCCGCCGTAATGGCCGCATCGCTCTGGGTGATCGTCGTGGCCAGAAGGCGCGTGGTGCCGTGCGCCGCGTGCGTGCGGCAGATCGTCGCCAGTGCCTCCGGGGTCGCATCCATCGTGTCTGCGCCGCCACCACCGTGGATATGCAGGTCAATAAAGCCGGGGAGTACCGTCAGACCCGACGGTACTCCGGTCGTCTCTCGAATCGCGACGATCCGTCCGCTGGCAATGCTCAGGCTACCGTTCTCGATCACCTGCTCTGGCGTGACGATACGAACGTTGCGTAGCTCCATCAGCGACCATCCTGTGGCATGTTGGGGTTGATCGGATTAGGAGTAGGTTCGGGTGTGGCTGCTGGTACGGCTTTTGGAGTCCCAGGGCTCTTCGGCTCCAGCGCAGTGCGAAGCGCTTTCAGCTCCTCGGCTTGCTTCTCGACTTTCTCTTCCAGCGCCGCAAGACGTTGCTCTGTGGTCTGAGTTCCTAGAGGCAGGGGAGTCGGAGTAGGTGCGGGCGTAGGAGCTAAAGTAGTGGTTCCCATTCCCGGCTTCGGAGGCATGGGCACGGCTCGCTGGCGCGTGATCCAGTAGCTCACTCCTGCAAGCATCACCGCAGGAGCCAGAGAGACTAAGATCATGGTGAGTAGAGGGCGGTTCGCTGAGCCATCTTCCTTGGGCTCAAAGGCTTTCACAAGGCTGATTGAGAGAACATAGAGCCCTGCCATCGGAACCGCCATCATGATCATAGTCACGGGGTCGTTGGAGGGAACAAAGATCGCGGCGAGCGCCGCCAGTACCACAACGGCATGCCGCCAGTAGGTCAGCATCAGCTTCGAGGTCAGAATCCCAACACGAGCTAAGAAGAGCAAGATAACGGGAAGCTGGAAAGCAATTCCGAAGGCAAGGATAATCTTAACGGCGAGAAGGATATACTTCGCAGCATCTTGTAGCAAGGTGGCATCGGGAATGTCACCGATATAGCCCACCATCCAGTCGAAGGCAAGAGGAAGCACCGCATAACCGGTTCCGACACCCGCCAGAAAGAGCAACACTGAAAAAGGAGCGAGAAACTTGACGGGCTCACGTTCCTTCGCGGTGAGAGCAGGCTTGATAAAGCCCCAAAGTTCCATCACCAGAAGAGGGAGAGTTACTGCCAAGCCTGCAAAAAAGCTCACCTGGAGTTTCAGGAAAAAGGCATCTTGCACAGACGCAAGAGCAATCACGCCATGCTGGTTATGATCGGCAAGGGCACGTTGAAGAGGCTCATTGATCAGATTATAGAGTGGCTTGAAGAAGTTATACGTCAGAACCATTCCCACAACTAAGTAAAGAATGGCGCGAAAAATTCGGTTGCGTAGCTCAGCCAGATGCTCTACGAGCTCCATCTGGCCATCATGAGGGACAGGTTTCTTTTTTCGAAATAGTGCCATAACAAGCTTTATTATATCGGCGAAAAAAGACCCCTCTGAAATTTCAGAGAGGTCTTTTAAGCGAGGCTAAAAACAACTATTTTTTAATCGTCGCCGCCGCGGCTTTCACCACAGGAGCAGGAACCACAAGCTCTACCACGGTGGTGGAGCGGAACTTGGCAGGAACCTTGGGAGATTCCATTTGCTGGCCAGACTGCATGCCACCAAAGCCAGCCCCACTACCACCGCCCATGCTTCCCATCCCAGCGGCACCGGGCATGGACTTACCTCCCCCCATGCCACCAGGGCCACCCATCATGCCCCCCATGCCACCAGGGCCGCCCATCATACCTTCACCATCACCACCGCCCATCATGCCGCCCATGCCACCACCGACACCGGCCTGTGGCACCATCGCGCTGAGGATATCCGAGGGTGCATCCCCTTCAACTTCGGTGATTGTCTCTGTCTTGATGATCTTGCCCGCCTTGTAGCTAAACCAGATCGTGCGATCCATCTTAACCTTGGCTTTTTCGATCTTGCCCGCTCCGCCAAAAATCTGGACATTAGCTCGTTGAGTAAAGGTCTGGTGGATCTTGGCACACTGGTAACCACTCTCCCACTCAAGACCTTCCAGAGTGTTCTCAACTGTCACCATGGTAGGTGTGTCCAGCGTCGCCCATTCGAGAAGTAAGGGGGCTCGTGTTGTCCACTTCTGCCCCACACGTCGCTTCCCTCCCAGCTCAATCATGGGCAGAGCCACATAGGCTCCAGGCCGTGCCCCATTGGCGATACCGGGATCGAGAATGCGCCCCGAGGAGTTTACAGAGCGGTAGCGCGACTTGAAATCGTAGATATCTTGCAGACGAGCGGAGCCTGCTGCGGAGATAATCGTTCCATCTTGGACGCGATCGCGAATAAAGAAGTCGCTGGCAGCCAGCCGATCTTCGGTCGTACGGATGTAGTTCGCCTTGACCGTCTGAACCGGAATGCGGTAAGGACCGGCAATATCACCATTACCAAAGGGGCTTGCTCCACCGCCGCCCATCATTCCTCCCATACCACCGTCGCCGCCCATCATGCCGCCAGGACCGCCCATCATGCCGCCAGAACCGCCCATCATGCCACGACCACCCATACCACCAGAGCCGCTCATCATGCCACCTTTGCCCATGCCGCCAGAGCCGCTCATCATGCCGCCAGGGCCGCCAGAGCCACTCATCATGCCGCCAGGGCCGCCAGAGCCACTCATCATGCCACGACCGCCACGCCCCATGCCGCCAGAGCCGCTCATGCTTTCACCATCGCCCCCCATCATGCCACCGGGGCCACCTGCCATTCCCCCCATCGTACCGCCGCTCATCCCACGTCCCTGGGAAGAGTAGCCACTGCGACGCTGGCTAATCACGGTGTTCGTGGGCACTTTGACATCGTTGACGTACTCAAGATCGGTGCGCTGCTTGTACTCTACCTGCTCTCCCACCGCGAAACGGTAGGCGAGTGCAATTCCATCGGAGGGCATGCGCAGATCGCCACGGTTGTTCACCGTCAGAGTCAGGGTCTGCTTGCCAAGTTTCTTGTTACCCGCATCATAGGCGATCAGCTCTAGTGTGTGCGGGCCATCATCAACACCATCAAGGATGATGTCTTTTTCCGCATCGCGTATTTTAGCTTTGGTATTCCAGAGCAACGTCACCATCGACAATGGCTTGCCATCGCTGACGATAAAATCAGTATCAACTTTCTGGCCCGGTGCAGGCACCATCACCCCAGCGCGGAACTTGCCATCTACACCCAGAGCGAGGTACTTCACCCCCTCAAGCGCCGTACGGGGAATGCGAATCTTGACGGTCTCCCGCACGGTTGCCCCGTTCTGTGGCCCCGCGACCTGAAAGGCAACCTGTGCCGATGAGACAGCAGCCACTCCAAGGGTGACCAAAAGCGTACCTAATGCCTTGCTCTGCATACGATCCTCACTTTATAAACTTTCTGTTTTACCGTGAGCCAGGAAGACCGGATGGCCCCCCTTGCCCTTCAATAATCTGTGTGCCTGCCGGAAGCGTAAAGAGTGCCTCCGGAATACTTCCATTGAGTTTGATTTGGGAGGCTTGCATCGTCTGCATTCCTCCAGCGTTTCGCATCTCAAGCTTTACCGGCAGGGTAAACCCCGGCGTTGTCCCCAGATACACCACGGAGCCTGTGCGTGGGTTTTTATAGACGTCACAGGCAATTCCCGCCACGGTTACTTTACCCGTCTTTTGTGCTCCTGCCAGAACCTCGCTAGCCTGAGCAAAAACCGTACTGAGGCCATCCTCAATCTTGAGGTTCATCTTCTGTGCCGCTTTATTTGCGGGGATAAAGAAGAAAGCCCCTTTTTCATTGACCACATAGCGCACCTCGCCTAGTGCCTTGTCTTTGTAGTCTAGGCGGCCTCTCGCGCCACTCACCGCGATCTGAAAGACCTGCGTGTCTTTGGGGCCATCTTTGGGAGCCATCACCATCGTCACAGTGAACTGTGCCGTTTTGGCAAGGCTCGACCGGGAGAGAGCTGACTTCTTTTTCTCGGTTGGTTGTGGTACTTTCTGCATCGCTTACACCTTGTTCGACCCTTCTCCTACCTTTTCCTTCAAACCATGAAGCGTTCCCGGTAAATTTTGTGGCAAAGTTTTTTTCGAGAGCCTACCGCCCGCCTGCCGATAGGCACACTTGCTCCCCAAAACGCACTCCTCGCAGCGTGGTTGCTGGGCGACACAGACCCGCCGCCCATGCCGAATGAGATGCACATGATACGAATAAACGTCGGGATCTTTAAGCTGGCTCTGGAGCGCATTATGTGCCTTCGCCTCCCCAAGCTTCTCGTCAATGAGACCTAGCCGATGAGAGACCCGGAAGACATGCGTATCTACAGGCAGCACGGGCCGCCCCAGGGAGAACATCAGAACGCACGCCGTGGTCTTTGGCCCCACGCCGTGAAAGCTATTTAGAAACGCCTTTGCCTCTTCCGTTGGGGTTGTCTTGAGAAACTCCAGGCTGGTGCTACCGACTCGCTCATGAATCTCCTGTAGAACGGCTCGAAGGCGCGGCGCTTTGGCATCCGCAAGCCCTCCACAGCGAATAGCATCGGCGATATCGCGCACTTCGGCTAGGCGAACCTCGTCCCAGCCGCCCGGAAACGCACGCCTCAGGCTATCAAAGGCCCGGCCACTATTCACATCCGAGGTCGCCTGGGAGAGAATCGTCTGCATCAGCGCATCCAGTGGCTCCCCATGCGAGCGCCACGCAAGCTCGCCGTACTCTTTATCGAGCTGCTTCACCACCCACTCCGCCGTCACTTTTTTCACCACGAGATTTTACCCGAATCCGCCAACACGATGATGTCAAAGCCAACTAAAAACCGATACAATCACCACTAGAAACGGAGGGGCAAGATAGTGCGTGTTCTCATTGGGGTGGATCAAGCCGAAGGGGCTAGTGAGGTCGCGGGGTGGGTACGTCGCTTTAGCTTCAAAGACCTGGCGGAGGAGTGGATGCATGTCGTCCCGCAGCAGAGCGGCGTTACTTGGGCACTCGACCCTTTTCTGGCAGCAGATCAGACTGAGCGTCTTCAAGAGAAAACCGCTCGCCAGATTGAGCGCGATCTAAAAGAGCGCAGCGGCAGTGCCAGCGTGCGTGTCAAGATTGGCAACCCGGTTAGGGAGCTTCTCAACCGCGCCGACGAGACGCACACGGACTTGCTGGCCGTGCGTGGCTCCGATAAAAACTCGCTCGCGGCTTTCTTTCTAGGCAGTGTCGCGCGTGCCCTGGTCGAGGGGGCTTCGCAGAGCGTACTCCTCACCCGAGGTGCCGCGCCACAACGTCCTCTGCGTGTTGTCGTTGCCACCGACCACTCAGAGTACATGGACAAAGCGCTGGAGAAGCTGACGGCAGGGGCACCACAAGGGATCGGACATCTCCCCGTTCTGCATGTGCTCCCCGCTCCCTACAAAGCCGATATGGACCAGCTCGCCCAAGAGATCGCGCACGAGGCCTACGGTCGCCCGGTTCGCACCCCTGAAGAAGTGACGGGGGCAGCCGCAAAAGCGCTCGGGGAGAAGCTAGGCTTGCCTGCGGAGGCCATACACAGCGTGGTTGCCCACGGCTCCATCTCCGATGCGATTGAGACAACCCTGAGCGCAGCAGACGCGGACCTGCTGATTCTGGGTGCCAAAGGCCACACGCTTTTAGAGCGCCTCACACTAGGAAGCGTCTCGTTTCGCGCCGTCACCACTTGCCCCAAGAGTGTCTTGGTTCTTCGCGTGTAAGTTAAGCAGCGCTGAACTGCCAAACGATACAATAGACACAGAGGTTAGCACCATGTCCGTAACAACCGAAGAAAGAATTCGCCATCTTGAAGCCGATGTCGAGTGGCTCAAAGCACAAGTAAGCCCACAGCGTCCTGGAGTGGTCGGTAAGACACACCCTGATTTTTTAAAGACCTGTGTCGGAATCTTCGCAAATAATCCCCTTTTTGAGGAGATGGATCAACAGATTCAGGCAGAGCGCGAAGAGGAGCGACGCCTTGCCCGTGAGATAGATACCAACGAATGATCTATCTGCTTGATACGGATCATATCAGCATTTTTCAAAGACGAATGCAACCGTTTTGACCCGTAATCGGCGAGACTTTGATAAGATCCCAGGACTTCGTACAGAAGACTGGACTGTGGAGCCAAATTTAGATGTTTGATGTTCTAGTAATCGGAGGCGGGCACGCGGGGTGCGAGGCGGCGCTGGCTTCGGCGCGACTGGGCTGTAAGACGCTTCTGGTAACGGGGCGCTTGGATCGGATCGGGTGGCTGCCGTGCAACTGCTCGATTGGCGGCCCAGCAAAAGGCCATGTGGTGCGAGAAGTAGACGCGCTTGGGGGGGCGATGGGGCTCATCTCCGATGCGACTCTGACGCACATTCGGATGCTCAACACGGGCAAAGGCCCCGCCGTCCGGGCGATACGGGCGCAGGTGGATGTCGAGAAGTACCCCGCCGCGATGCAGGCTTATCTCGCGGCCCAAGAGAATCTGACGCTCCGTGAGGCGATGGTAGAAAATTTGCTCGCCGAAGGCGGGCGTATTTGTGGCGTCACGCTGTCGGATGGGACGCAGCTTCCGGCCAAGACGGTCGTCGTTACCACGGGGACGTTTCTGCGCGGGCTCTGCCACCGGGGCGAGGATAAGTGGGAAGCGGGGCGCAACGATGAGGCGGCGGCCTACGGGCTCTCGGCGAGCCTGTCGAGCTTGGGCTTTCCGCTGCTACGGCTCAAGACGGGGACGACCCCCCGGATGGATAAGAACACGATTGACTTTTCCCGCACCGAGGCACAACCCAGTGAGCCGGACTGTCCCTCGCTGAGCTTTCGGACAGCTAAAAAATCCCACACGGGACTCCTGGCGGCCTACCTCACCTGGACCAACGACGCAACCCATAAGGTCATCCGCGAGAACCTCCACCGCTCGGCGATGTACGGCGGACAGATAGAGGGAGTCGGGCCACGCTACTGCCCCAGTATTGAAGATAAAGTGGTACGCTTCGCTGATAAAGAGCGCCACCAGGTCTTTCTGGAGATCGAGGGCTGGGACACGCCGCAGGTCTATGTCCAGGGCATGAGCACGAGCCTCCCAGCCGAAGTCCAGGCGGAGTTTGTCAAGACGCTCCCCGGCCTCGAAGACGCCGTGATGCTCAAGCCGGGCTACGCCGTGGAGTACGATGCCGTCCCGCCCACGGAATTAACGTCGGCGCTCATGACCAAGCGGGTCGAGGGGCTGTTCTTTGCCGGGCAGATCAATGGGACGTCGGGCTACGAAGAAGCGGCGGGCCAGGGGCTGATCGCGGGTGCCAACGCGGCGCTCTATGTGCAGGGCCGCAAGCCGTGGAGCCTGACCCGCAGCGATGCCTACATGGGCGTCATGGTGGACGATCTGGTCACTAAAGGCGTGAACGACCCCTATCGCCTGCTCACCAGCCGCGCCGAGTTTCGCTTGACCCTGCGCAACGACAACGCCGATCTTAGGCTCACCCCGATGGGCCGCGCCCTCGGACTGGTGGGCGATGCCCAGTGGGAGCTTTTCCAGGAGCGCAAGGCACGCATCGAGCATGTGGAGAAAACCCTCACGGAGAACACCGTCGGAGGACTGGACAGCGCACGCCTCGAAGCCCTTGGCTTTGCGCCCATCACGACGCGCCTGTCCTACCTTGACCTCCTCCGCCGCCCCGAAGTGAACCTGGAGTCGGTCGCCCAGCTCGCCGGACTCGATCCCACGCACTACGCCGACGGCCTAGAGCAGTGCTTCATCACCGCCCGCTACGATGCCTACATCCGCCGCGAGGAGATGCAGATCGATGTCGCCCGCCGCGCCGATCACCTCGCCCTCCCCACCGACCTGGACTACGCACTCGTCCCGTCGATTGCCAACGAGGCCCTCGAAAAATGGAGCCGCCTCCGTCCCGCCACGCTCGGGCAAGCGGCAAGAATCCCCGGCATCAACCCCGCCGACATCTCCGCACTGCATATCTACCTCGTGTCCCAGCGGCTACCGGTCTAAGGGACTCCGAACACCTTGAGCTCCTCGGTTGAGGACATGGGGGTAGATCATCGCAGTTTCGCTTTCCGTCCATCACGGTGGAGGAAGAGGAGCGTAGCAAGAGCGACCAGAAAGTTTAAAATCGTTGTCATTTTCTTGGTATACTATTCCCTGAGGTAGCGTTAACCTTCGCCTACAGAATGGTTGCGAAAGGGCATTTCTGACAAAAAGTGAAAAATCTCACAGTAAGCCTGACGACAGCTGTTTGCGGCACAACACACCAAGATCGTCATTATGACCGCTGCGGCATAACTCTCCCCACGAGGGAGCAAACACCGCCACGGCAGAAACACGAGTTAGGCGTCATTACCCCGCAGGTTATCGCAACGGTTCGCTCTCAAGAGCAGGATTGCGAAATAACCAGACGGGGAGCGCATATGAAAAACACAAGACAACCGAGTCAGTTCTGGATCACCTGGCTGCTTATCGTATCGGCAGGCGTGGCCGCATTCGGCTTAGCCCTAGTCTTACTTCCAGAGACTACAAGGCAAGCTTTTTCGCTTCTCGTGTATTCATCCCCAACAAGCGTCGAGGCGTTTGGAACCGAACAAGTCCGGTACATTTCGCTGGTTCATGCAGTTCTCGGTGGGGTTATGGTCGGCTGGGGAAGCATATTGTTCTTTGTTGTAAAAGACTTCCTCCAGACGAAACACCCACGCGCCTGGAATTTAATCGCCACAAGCCTGCTGGTTTGGTTCATCCCAGATACGGCCTATTCTTTACTCTCGGGCTACTGGCAAAATGCGATCCTGAACGCAGGATTCTTGACCCTATTCGCAATCCCGCTTTGGGCAATCAGACATGACCAAAAAAAAGACGCCTAACCAGCCCATGGAGCGGACGCCTCCGCGCTGCGCGCGGTTGCGCCCCTCATCGGCGCGTTCGGCGATGGAGGGCAGTTCGGTGGATGTCGTGATCGTAGCGTTCGAGGAGTTCACTGACGTGGACGTGTTCTTCATGTGGGA
>NZ_CBAYMC010000171.1:0-9701 GCF_964826245.1 Armatimonas sp.
AGCGATCCGCCCTGCGACAATTCCGACCAGGCCTTTGCCCCAGCGTGCCCGCGCCAGCACCAGCACCCGCCGGTCTTCGTGTGTCAGCGCCTCCGCGAGCGCTTCTTGCACCACCCGATCCGTCTCGGTGCGCCTGAGATCGTTGAGGGACTCGATCTGTGCGACAAGCTGCTCGGCTTCATCGGCATCTTTGGTGATCAGCAGCCGGTAGGCAAGATCGGCATCTTCCATGCGCCCAGCAGCATTGAGGCGTGGCCCGAGCTGAAAACCGATGCTCTCCGCCGTGAGGGGCTTGCCCTCCAGCCCGGCGCGTGCCAGAAGCAGCTTGATCCCGGTTTTCTTGCCCTGCGCCAAGGCTAAGAGCCCGTGCAGCACCAGAATTCGGTTCTCGCCTGCGAGCGTGCTGGCATCCGCGACCGTGCCCAGTGCGACCAAGTCCACAAAGTTGTGGCGGAAGGCTTGCAGGTGCTCGGGCTTGAGCCGCGCCGTGAGCGCGTCCAGCACTTTGAAAGCCACGCCTGCGCCACACAGATCCCGAAAGGCAAGCTCACCTGCATCTTCGCGGTAGGGATTGACAATGGCCACGGCATCCGGGAGAGTCGGGCCGGGCCGGTGGTGGTCGGTGACAATGACATCTATCCCCAGTGCGTTGGCATGGGCGACGGCCTCTAGAGCATTGACCCCACAGTCCGCCGTCATGATCAGGCCAGCCCCCAGCTCTTTGGCTTTATTGGCTCCGTAGACCTGGAAGTCATAGCCATCGGTGCGGCGGGGAACAAAGCCGACCACATTGGCTCCCAGACCGGTGAGGGCACGCAGGCAAAGCGCCGCACTGGTCACCCCGTCGGCGTCGTAGTCGCCATGCACAAAGATCTTCTCGCCCGTCTCAATCGCCCGCGCTAGCCGCGTAACGGCTTTGTCCACATCGGGCAGAACGTAGGGGTCGTGCAGGTCACTGAGATGCGGCGTGAGATACCGCTCGGCCTGCACCGTCTCCGTAATGCCCCGGTTGATCAGTAGGCGTGCGACCAGCGGCTCAACCTGAAGCGCCGCCGCGAGCGTCTGAACCTGCGCCTCATCAGGCACGGCAAGCCGCCAGTGGGCTTCAAGTAACGTTGGGGATGTCATAAAAAGCAAACTCCCGCCCTCCGAGCAAAGCCGGAAGGCGGGAGGGATTTATTTCTTACGCTTGGGGCCCTGTGCCCAGGCACCCGGTCGAGCAGGTGCATCGCTATCACCCGTGTCGGGCGTGGATGAGGGGAGTTCTTTACTGTCTCTGCTATCTTTGACCTCGGCTAGGCCCTGGCCCTTTTTCCCAAACTTGCGCTGCCAGTCAAAGACCAGCGGCGCGGCGTTGAAGATCGAGGAGTAGGTTCCCGAGAGGATCCCCACCAGAAGCGCGGCGTTCAGAGGTCGGATTACCGAGCCACCGAAGATGAGGAGCGCTAGCAGAGTGAGAACCACCGTACCACTGGTGAAGAGTGAGCGCGCAAAAGTCTCGTTGATCGAGTCGTCAATGAGATTTCCTAGATCGGCTTTCTCCCCTTTATGCTGGAGGTTCTCACGGATACGGTCGAAGATGATGATCGTGTCGTGAACGGAGAAACCAACCACGGTCAGTGCCGCCGTTAAGAACAGTGAGTCAATCTTCCAGTTGAGCAGCCAGCCTAAGAAACAGAAGACCCCAATGAGCACAGCGACATCGTGGAGCATGGCGATAATGGCCGCTACCCCAAACTTGATGCCGTTCTTGAAGCCGCCAATCGCGAATCGAAATGCGAGATAGACCACGATAAAGAGCGATGAGAGAACGATGGACGAGAGGGCGTTCTTGGTCAGCTCCTGGGAGATCGAGGCCCCGATCCGCTCAAAACCGCCCTTGGTGACACCGGGGAACTTGGCCTTGAGCTTCTCCACAAGGCTCTCGGCCTCACGGACGTTCATCTCTTGCTTGCCCGCTTCGGTCGGGACACGGAGCAGAACCGTGTTGTCACCGGCGATCTGCGCGGCAGCCTCTTTAAAGCCTGCCTCTGCCGCCGCACTCTCGACTTCGGCGCGGGTGACGGTTTTATCGAACTTGAGGGTGAGCTCGGAGCCGCCCGTGAACTCGATTCCCTGCTTGAAGCCGCCCATCACCGCAAAGGCGATCCCAGGGACGATAATCGCCAGCGAGAGGAAGTACCAGCGGAAGCGGGTCGCGACGATCTTAAAGTGCGGTCGCCAGAGGTTATTGACCCCCCATGCCTCCATGTTTACGGTCTTGTTGTCCCCAACCAGCAGCAGTAAGAACGAGCGGGTGACCGTGATGGCCGTGAACATCGAGAGCGCGACACCGATCATGAGTGTCAGGGCGAAGCCACGGACGCTCCCATTGCCAAGCTGGTAGAGCAGCAAGCTGGTCACTGCCGTACACATGTTGGAGTCAAAGATCGCGGAAAACGCACGCTGGAAGCCCGTCGTGATCGCGATCTTGAGGTTCTTGCCTGCCTTCAGCTCCTCTTTGGTGCGCTCGAAAATCAGAATATTGGCATCCACCGCCATGCCGACCGAGAGGATAAAGCCCGCGATTCCGGGGAGGGTGAACGTGACTGGGATGAGCACAAAGATCGCGTAGGTGAAGAGGGTGTAGAGCAAGAGCGCTCCGACCGCGACCACGCCGGGCAGGCGATAGACCCCGATCATAAACACCCCAACCAGCACGAGGGCGACCACACCGGCCAGCAGGCCGCTCTTGACCGCATCTTTGCCCAGGGTGGCTTCTAGGCTCTGCTGCTGGACGATATTAAGCGTCACGGGGAGCGCACCGCCATTGAGATAGTCAGAGAGCTGCTTGGCGTCTTTCAATGTCGCAAAGGGCTGGATCATCGCCTTGCCATCGGTGATGGGGTCGTTGATCTTGGGAGCCATCAGGATGCGGCCATCGAGGTAGATCATCAAGATCTCATCGGTGTGAGCCTTGGTGAAGGTCGCGAACTTCTCTTTTCCCTTAGGATTGAACTCCAGCTCGACAATGGCGTTGGTTCCATTGCCAAAGTTAGCACGGGCGCGGCCTGGGACAAGGTCTGAGCCATCGAGCTCCATGCGAGAAGCGGTCAGGAAGACATTGAACTGGGTGAGCTCATCGGAGAGGGCAGTGAGGGTCTTCAGGTCGCTGTCCTGCACCTTGACCGTCTCTAGGCCCGCGAACGAGCCGAGTGTATTGAGCGGCGCAGGCAGCGGCACGGGCTTGGCACCGGCACGCTCACCGGCATCCACGATGTCACGAAGTGCCTGGAGGATATGAAACGGGTCGCGGAAGGTCTTGTCGGTGGTCTTGTCCGTGATCTCGTAGCTCTCGCGGCTGCCATCGCCGGAGCGCTGAAAATCGTAGCGCCCGAGCTTGTTCTTCTCCGCCGTGTACCAGTCGGAGCTGTAGTAGAACTGAAGCTGGGCGGTCTTTTGGAGCTGATCCAGAATGTCTTTCTCGTTCTTGACGGCGGGAATCTCAACCACGAACTGCTTCTCGCCCTTGGGAGTGATCACGGGCTCGGCGACTCCATTGGAGTTGACACGGTTGTCGAGAGTCCGCAGCACCGAGGCGCGGGTTTCTTCATCCCACTTCTGGCCCTTGGGCAGCGTGTCAAGATTTGCCTCCAGCACCACGCGGGCACCGCCCTGGATGTCGAGCCCCAGCCTTGGGGACACTTTCTTTCCAAAGGCGCTATTGGGAGCCACAAGCGGCGCAAGGGTCACAGCGGCAGCCAGCAGGGCGAGGACGATAACAAGAAGAGCTAATTGTCTGGGTTTCAAAACATTTACCTTGTGCCCAAATTGACAGGCACCAAAGGCGCATTATACCAGATGATGCAAATAATGCGGGCTTGACAGTAGGATTGGACGGGGATACATTGTAATTACTATGGTGAAAACACGTCTCGTTAAGATTGGCAACTCTCAAGGTATCCGGATTCCCAAGCTCTTGCTGGAGCAAACTAAGCTCACGGATGATGTGGAGCTGACGGTGGAAGCGGGGCAGCTCATCGTGCGCGCCGCCCATCCTGTCCGCCACGGCTGGGACGCTCAGTTTCAGGCAATGGCAGAGGCAGGGGACGACGCTCTTCTCGACGGTGAGGCACTAGGACACACTCCCACAAACTGGGAGGCCGACGAATGGAGCTGGTAGTACGGCGCTTCGAGGTCTGGCTGGTGAACCTTGATCCGACTGTGGGCAGCGAGATTCAGAAAACCCGTCCCTGTCTCATCGTCTCCCCCGACGAGCTGAACCGCAATATCGCCACCGTGATCGTCGCCCCGATGACCACGCGTGGCAAGAACTACCCCACGCGCATCCCCTGCGAGTTCCAGGAAAAGTCTGGCCAAGTGGTCTTGGATCAGCTCCGCACCGTAGATAAAACCCGCCTCACGAAGCGCCTCGGCTCCCTCAGTGACGATGAACAACGCGCCGTCCTCCACGCCCTCGCCGAACTCTTCGCGGAGTGAGGTTCATGAGCGTCTCTTGCGCCACAGTATTGTGGCGCTTGTAGGGGATAGTTCCTATCCCCGAAGAGGAATCCGATAATCCTATTGGGGAGAGTGGTGGCACAAATGCGAGAATCAACAACGTATCAAGCGATCTTAAAAGAGGGTGAGGCCGAAGGACTCCGTAAAGGCGTTCTAGCAGGTGAGCGCAATGTCCTCATCCGTATGGCTTCCAAGCGTCTCGGCACTCCTAGCAACGATGCACTCAAGATGATAGAACTCGCCTCTGAGTACCAGATTCTCACTTGGGCAGAGTGGGTCTGGGAAGTCGAAACCTGGCCGGAGCTTTTGGTCAGCCGATAAACCTCTTTTACCAAATGTTCAACTAAAGCCGGAACACTCGTTGTTCCGGCTTCGTTGGGAGCGCTACTTTGGGGGGAGGGTCAGGATCACGGGGCCATTTTCGGTGACGGCGACAGTGTGTTCCCAGTGGCAGGCGATGGAGCCGTCGGCGGAGACGATGGTCCAAGGGTCTTCGTCAATGTGCGCGACGCCGTCTTTGCCAAAGACGACCATTGGCTCGACACAAAAGGTCATCCCGACCTGGATCACGGTCTTGTCCGCGTCGCTGCCGACAAAGCAGGGGACGTCCAAGCCGTCTTCGTGCGGCTCTCTTCCAATCCCATGCCCGACCAGCTCCCGCACCACGCTCATGCCGTTTTTCTCGACATGGCTCTGGATCGCCCAGGAGACATCGCGGATGGTGTTGCCCGCGATGGCTTTCTCGATCCCCAGATACATCGCCTCGCGGGTGACCTGGTTGATCTTCTTGGCCTTGGGCAGCACGCGCTTGCCCACAATCGTGCTGATGGTGGAGTCGGCACACCAGCCATCCAGCTCCGCTGTCATGTCCAGGCTCACCAGCTCGCCCTCGCGCACCTTGCGCTTGCGGTTGGGCACGCCATGGATCACCTCATCGCCCACCGAGATGCAGCTATTGTGAAGATACACATCGTCGGTCCAGGGCGGCTTGTAGCCAAAGAGCGCCGACTTTGCTCCAAAGCGCTTGAGCACCTCGCCCGCCACATCGTCGAGCTCGCCGGTGGTGGTTTTTCCCGGCACGATAGCATCCCGCATCGCACGTAGTGCCGCCGCCAGCGCGATTCCTGTCGCACGCATTGCCTCGATCTCACCGGGCGTCTTGAGAGTCCACTTCTGAGCCACTATCTGTCCCATCCTCCATTAGCCGGATAAACGCATCTTCTAGGCTCAAGCGGGCCGGGGTAACGGCGTGAACTTGTGCGCCGACTGCCACCAAGGCCGCTACCAGGGCAGAGATTTCGTCCGTTGCCACCGTGAGCGTGTTTCCCCGCTGCAAGACAGCCCCAAATCTCCCCGCCGCCTGAAGCTGCGTCTCCGAAATGCCTTCCAACTCTACCACAACCGAGGCCGGTTGCGCCGTCAGCTCGGCGAGCGTGCCTTGTTTAAGAATCCGCCCGCGCCGGATAATCGCGATGAAGTCGCAGGTCGTCTCGACTTCCGAGAGTAAGTGCGAGTTGAGCAGCACTGTGACTCCCTCGGCCTTGAGCGAGAGAATCAGCTCGCGGACAATGCGCCGCCCAATCGGGTCCAGTGCGCTCGTCGGCTCATCCAAGATCACCAATTTGGGCTTGTGCAAGACCGCCTGCGCCAGCCCGACTCGCTGCTGCATGCCTTTGGAGAAGGCTTTGAGCGGTGTCTTGGCTTTCTCCGCAAGCCCCACGCGCTCCAGTGCCTCCGGAATGCGCGCCTTTCGCGTCTTGGCATCGAGGCCGTAGAGCCGCCCGTGCAAGTCCAAAAACTCCGTCGCGGTGAGAAACTCGTGGAACTGGAATTTTTCGGGGAGATAGCCAATCAAGCGCCGCGTGTTGCGATCCCCAATGGGCTTTCCCAGAATCGTCCCCGAGCCGCTGGTTGGGCGGACATTGCCAAGAAGCATCCCAATGGTCGTGGTCTTGCCCGCGCCGTTTGGCCCCAGAAACCCAAAGACCGCGCCCTCTGGCACCACCAAGTCCAGCGCCTCGACAGCGGCCAAGGCCGCGCCAGGATAGATCTTGCGGAGCTTGTGGGTTTCTAGGGCAAGGTCATCAGGATAGGTTTTCGACATCGGCCAGATCCTGCATTCGCCCTGATGCTTGCTTGTTCTTTTTTAGATTTTCTAGGTCAATGAAAGGAAGCGTTAAGTCCCCGATTTGAATATCAATGTGGGAGGGGTAGCACGATTCAAAATCAATGCCCGAGAGCGAGTTTAGAATATCAATTCTATTGGGAGGATAGCCAAGCTGAACAATAGTATCTGGCTCCAGAAAATCTTCGGGTTTTAAATTGAGTGAGGAAAATCCAAACTCATTGAGAGCCTGAACTGTTTTTTGAGCATTCTGAGGATCAAGCCAGAGCCAGATATCAATGTCCTTGGTATAGCGTGGGTGACCATGCAAAGCGACTGCATAACCACCCACGATGAGATACCGAACCTGGTTATCGTTTAATGACTGTAAGAACTCTTTGAAGTCCTGACTGAGTGTCATTGTTGTGGTACTCGCATCGGATTTCTTCCAGAGCCGCTAGGCGTTTTTCATAGGATTGAGTCTGCCAGTACGCAAAGTCATTGCCTTGTTCTTTAAGACGGACTTTGCGTACTACCATTGCAATAGTACGTGGTGTGCTCATTGCGATTATTATACTGGCTAGCTGTCCAGCTCGCCGTCGGTGAGGCCGACGGGCAGGGCGGCGGGGCGCTCGACCGTGGTCTGCATGGCGTAGTGGGTGCTGCTCTCCGATGATGTGTGGAAGCCGATCATGGCCTCAAGCACATGGCAGGCAAGGTCACCTGAGCAGCGGTGCGCACGGCCTGTCTGGGCGGCAATCGCAATATCGGCGGCTCCGATTCCCCGGCTGTTCTCGCGGTAGCCATGAGTCAGCGCGATCTCTTCCCACTCTTCTTTGCCGCGCTTGAGCTTCACGGTGCCACCAAAGCCGTTCGGGTCGGGAACGGCGAGCGTGCCTTCGGTGCCGAAGATGACGATGGGGGAGAACGGGGGGACGCCGTAGACATCGAAGCTCTGAACGATCTGGGCAATCGCGCCGTTCTCGAAGTCAATCACGCCGGAGTAGTGGGTGGGAACTTCGACATCAATTACCGTACCGTTCAGCGGCTGGCTGGTGATCGTCCGCTGTGGGAACGTCGTGCGGGTGCTGCCGGTGAGGCGCTTGATGGGGCCGAGCATGTTGACTAGCGCGGTCAGATAGTACGGGCCCATGTCTAGCATCGGGCCGCCGCCGGGCTTGTAGTAGAACTCTGGGGCGGGGTGCCAGGTCTCGTGGCCGCGCGAGAGCATGGTTGCCATCGCAGCTACGGGCTCGCCAATTGCGCCATCGTCAATGAGCTTGCGGCAGGTCTGGTGCCCGCCTCCCAGAAACGTGTCTGGGGCGCACCCCAGTCGCAGATTTTTCTCTTTTGCCAGCGCTACCAGCCCTGCGCCCTCTTCAAAGGTGACCGCGAGTGGTTTTTCTAGGTGCACGTGCTTCCCCGCCTCCAGCGCCGCTTTGGTGACCGCGAAGTGCGCTTTAGGAATCGTCAGGTTGATCACGATCTCAATCTCCGGGTCGGCGAGAAGCGCCTCTACCGAGAGCGCACGGCAGCTGTTTTTCTCCGCAGCTGCCTTGGCGCGGTCAAGATCGAGATCCGCGCAGGCGGCGATGGAGAGAGTCGGGAAAATCTTGGTGGCATTGAAGTAGGCCCCGGAGATCGCTCCGCAGCCAATAACACCAAACTTTACAGGGCGCAGGTCAGACATAGCCTCAAGTTCGACAAGGGAGACATGCCCTCCTCCCAATCCTGGGAGGAGGGCTCCTACCGATCCCGTGCGACGACGTACTTTGCGAGGGTTGTCAGCGCATCGCGGTAGGGGGACTCGGGGAAGCGCTCTAGCTCAGTGAGGGCGCGGGTCATGCGTGCGTTGGCCTCGGTGCGGGCGACTGCGAAGCCACCGTGACGCGCAATCGTGGCGGTGATGTCGGCAACCTCGGAGTCCGTCAGTGCTTGACCGCGCTCCAGGATGGCGAGAAGCTCGGTCTTGGTAGTCGCGTCGCAGTGGGCGAGGGTGTGGATCAGCGGGAGTGTCACGCGGCCATCTCTGAGATCCGTGCCCAGCTCCTTACCGGTCTGCTTCGGGTCGCCTAAGAAGTCTAGCAGATCGTCGGCGATCTGAAACGCGATTCCTAAGTGATGCCCATAGGCACGGAGCGCTGCCGTTTCCTGCTCCGTTCCGCCGCCCATCAGCCCGCCTGCTTCGGTGCAACCTGCCAGAAAACGCGCCGTCTTACGCTCGATCACCTGCTCGTAGGTCGCCAGATTCAGGTTCCAGTTGCGTGCCACCGCTGCCTGAAGCACTTCGCCTTCCGCCATCGCAATCGTCACATCGGCAAAGAGCCGCACCAGCGCAAGATTCTCTTCATCGCGTGAGAGCAGCCAGATCGACTTGGCAAGCAGAAAGTCGCCGGTCAGGATCGTGATGCTATTGCCATAGATCGCGTTGGCGGTGGGCTTCCCTCGGCGCTCTGGGGCTTCATCCACCACATCGTCGTGCATGAGAGTCGCCATGTGGATCAGCTCCACAGCAGCGGCGGCGGTGTAGGCGCGGTGGGTGTCGAACGTACGTCCCACACAGCGAGCGGCCAGAAGGGCAATGGCGGGGCGCAGACGCTTGCCCCCTGAGAGCAGTGTATGCCCGGAGATGGCTCGTACTTCCCCAATATCGGAGCGCGTCTCCGCCAGTAAGCACTCCTCAACTTTGGCTAAGTCGTCTTCAATGCACGCAAGTAACCCTTCAGGGCGAGTGGCTGTCATTTTTTTATTCCTCGGTGGATCACCACCGTTCCAAAGTTCAGATCGGTAATCTTGACGGAGTGCATACCTGCCTCCTCCATGAGCTTGGCGAGTGCCTCGCGGGAGTGGAAGGCATCAATGGAGGCTGGGAGATAGGCGTAGGCGCTCCGTCTGCCGGAGATGATCCCTCCGATAATGGGCATGAGCTTCTGGTAGAGGCCATAGCCCCACGCAACGAGAGGATTGGTCGGGCGATTGAACTCCAGAATCACCACGCGTCCGCCGGGCTGTGTCACGCGCGCCATCTCCGCCAGCCCCCGCTGAATATCGGCCACGTTGCGGATCCCAAAAGCCACGGTCACGGCGGCGAAGTGCG
>NZ_CBAYMC010000172.1:0-9671 GCF_964826245.1 Armatimonas sp.
CTTCAATAATTCCTGTTTCGTTACCTGAAAAATAGAAGCTCAAAAGATGGGTGTTCAGTGCTGACCGAGCAAAGGAATCAGAGAGAAGCCCCCAAAGCTCACTGGGGAAACGGCCACCGTCACATAAACTGACGAGTTGGTTTAGTGTAGGTTCTAAAGCTGTCTGGATGGTGACAGCGTTATCGTTTTTGATGAGTTCCCAGAGGCCGTCTTGCTGTAAGTACCGAAATGGATAAGTGATTCGTGGATTCCAACCAGAGTCCACAGGAACTAAGGTGTTCCATAACGCTTTGAACGTCGCAACCAGCTCAGGAGTAAGGGGAACCAAATTTGAGGAAATCCGGCCTGCCTCAATCTCATGGAGAATTGCCAGTAACAAGATAGGTTTGTGGGGAGCGGCCCCCTTCGCCTTTGTCTTGTTTCTGTGTAGCTTTTCGAAGAGAGCAACGTATTTGGTCAGCAGTACTGTAGCCACGTCGCATTATACCCGAGGATAGGAAAGTCCTCGGGGCCTGGGAGCCGTCTTAGGCGCCGCTGGCTTCCTGCCTCTCCCCGATGGTCTTCCCTTACGGCCTCATGGACTTCAACCTAGGCAGTAAAGGTTCTATGTTTCTTGGTGGACATAACTGTCTTTCTGGTCGTTATAGTACCGCCTGCCAGTGAGGGGTTACCCCTGTTTTGGCGGCGGCTAAAACTGTCCAGAAAAACGCCCGGATTACACCATTATCTCTTGACAAAGTATTGACATGCCATTAACTCTCATGGTAGTGTATTTAGATCAAAGCGTTGAAAATCGTAAAGGTGCGAAGTAGGCGGCGGGGTTTTGGCGTAGAGCATTTTCCTCGTAAACACCTAGCTGGTAGTTATGTGGGTGCCAGAACTATTGAGCGAGGGACACTTGGTTGCCCCTCACTCTCACCCCGTAGCACCTCCTTGTTCAGGATAGCCCAGCGCTCGTACCGCTGGGCTGGTTGTTTTAGTTTCCTTCGACTTTGGCGACAGACACAACGGGTGAAGTTCGACAGTAAGAGAAATATCCTGAGTTTCATAGGTTCGATGGGAACAAATAACGGGCAGTTTCAAGGGCCGTCCGATGCTGCTATAGATAGTCAAGGTAACATCTACGGCTTAGATTACTTCAACTTCCCTATTCAGAAGTTTGACAGCAAAGGGAGAGGTCTATGTATGAAATCTCGATGGAAGTTCGACTGGCGTTATGCCGCTCCAACCGTGATAGGACGTGGCAGGATCATCGCCATTTGTGTTTTTGCCCTGCTGTCCATGGTCAGTCAGTCCATGGCTAATGATGCACAGGTATTTTGGCACTCGCAACCAGTAAAACCCGGCCAAACCGTCTTGATTTATGGCGATGAGCTGGCCGATGCCCGGGTCATCGGAGGACGTTTGGGCGACGGTCCAGCCGGAATGCCAGGTGAGAATAAGGGGGTGGTTCCAGGCTTTAAGTCCCGGCCCTTGACTATCGTTCAGGCAAGGAAACGGGCGTTGAAAGCTATCCTTCCGGATGAAGCCCCTGGTGTCTACGCGTTGATGGTTGGGGCAGGCCAACACTCCCAGAGAATCTTGGTCAACGCCCCTCAGGTCTGGTGGGCCAGAGGGGCCCACCGGTTGAATGCCGTGCCCGGTGAGGATCTGCGACTCTTCGGGCTCGGACTTGGCTGGCGTGGTGTCCATGAACCGCTGGCCGGAAAACCTCCGAAAAACTTGGGGACGCGCATCGTGCTTCAGGGACCGCGTACGACAGAGTTGGTCACTGCTGACGCGGATCTCTATTCAGCTCGCGCACCGCTACCCAAAGACTTGCCGGAGGGTGAGTACATCGTATGGGTGCACAATGGTTGTGGGGGGACGGCGGCTTGGGGGCGATGTCTGGAACCACTGCGTATCGTTCGGCCGGATTCCTGGCCCACCACCGAATATAACGTCCTCCGGTTCGGTGCACGTGGCGATGGGGTGGCGGATGACACCGATGCGGTGCAGGCAGCATTGGACACAGCGGGCCGAGCTGGGGGTGGGGTCATCTACTGTCCGTCAGGGCAGTATCGGTTCAATCGGCCCCTGAGGATTCCACGATGGACTCTGCTGCGCGGGGAGAGCCGCGATAAAACCCTTTTTTACTGGAGCAATCGTCATTTCGCACGTCTCCGCGGGATCATCCATGGAGAGGCACATTTCGGACTGGAGGATCTTACGATCTGGTACGTGGGTGCCGAACATGGAATCGAAAACATGGCTGAGGTGGAAGGGAAAGACCTTTATTCCAACGCCAACCGTCCCTCTTGGTGGCAAGAGGGTGATATCCGATTGCGACGACTCGTTATCCGGTGGAGTCCCTATGGAGCCCGGCCTGGATGGGGCCAGTTAAGTGACACCATCGAGTTGACACGGCAATTGAACTTTGAATCGCTCGATGCAGCAGGAAAGGGCGTGGCGATATGGTTGTGTGGGCGTGACATCCGAGTGGAGGATTGTGACGTCTATTCCGGTGGGTTCCCGCTGTTGTTGGCGTTCATGTCGGACGGTAGCCTGGTGCGCAACAATGTGCTGCGCACCGGGCGGGGTGGACTGGTGTGGGCGCAGCGCGGTCGGAAGGTAATCTGGGAAAACAACCAGATGCTGGGTTCCGACAACCTCTCGCGAGCAGGTTGGAGCACCAAAGCGCATCCCTATTATGACCAAGTATATTTCCGTGGCAACACGGTCGCTTTCGCCCAGTCGGCCGATTATGAAATTGTCGGGTCGGACGGGGCCTCACCGGTGTATTACGGTGGGGTGGTCCCTGGCGGCGGAACGCAGGTGCAGTTAAAGCGCCCGGTCAGATCATGGCCCTTTGAACCGGCGGGTCACCTTGCCTTTGTCCTCGCTGGCAAGGGCAAGGGACAAGCCCGAACCATCGTCCGCGGATCCACACAGAGCATTGAGTTGGAACGCCCTTGGCAGGTTCCCCTCGATGAGACGTCACTGCTGGGCATTAACCATAGCCTGCGCCAATGGCTGATGGTTGGAAACCAGATTGCCGACGGCGATTCGATGCAGATGTATGGACTGAACCACGAGGTGGTCTTTGCGGAAAACCGGTTGGAGCGTGTGGGTGGCAGTTCCGAGGCCGCGCTGAGGTTCCTGGCCTTTCAGCATACGAGCGATGGTCCGGAGGCGGCGGAACCGTCGTTCTTTTCCCAGATGCTGGGCAACCATCTTGTGGCCCACCGGATGGATCTTAGGCGTTTTGAATCAGGAACTGCCGCCGTAGAGCTGAGTGGAGGCGACGTGGATTCGTTGGGCGACGTGGAGACTCCCTGTCTGATGAACGCAGCCGTCCTGCGGGGAAATCGGATCCAGGGTGGCAAGATATTGATTTCAGTCGGAAGCCAGAAACCGTTTCGGGCTGAGGATATCCTGATTGAAGACAATGTTATCTCCGACGCTCCGGTGGGAATCGAGATAGGTGGTCGGACCGCTGGCATCATGATGCGTCGAAATTCTCTGGCTGCGGTTCGGGAACCCCTACGGGGGGAAGGAATCCGGGATGCGTGGTTAGAGCCTGGAATGCGCGTTCGGAACTGGCTGAGTTCCCTCGATTGGGTGGGTGGACGTCTCGCGCACGCTACATGGCCCGCGACCTACACCCGCATCGCACGAGCTGTGCAAATGGGTCGACAGGAAGACTCCGAAGTGGTTCTTGGGGAACTCCAACGGTTGGTTGCGCCCATGGTGATCCAGGCCATCCCCCCCCCACACCATGCGGATCTTGCGCGGGTGCTATTTTCGGTGCAGGTGGAAGTGCAGGCTAGCGCATCACTGGAAAAATTGCTCGATACCGGTGCTGGCGGGTCTTGCGAAGTGCGTGTGCAGTTCTCGAACGCTGGAATCCAGAAGCTCCAATGCCGGGTCGAGCCGGTTTGGCCTCGTGGTTGGCAGGCTGGCAGCGGGACTGTTGAGGCTCCGGCGGGCCGGTCGACAACGCTGCGATTGCCGGTGGTGCTTCCTCCGGGATCGCGAGGGTCCTATACCTTTCCAGCGCAGATTACGATTCAGGCTGGGGAGTCGGTCGTATCGTGGCAGGAATCCATCCCGGTCGGAACCGGTGCGATTCAGGAATGGCGGGTCCTTGGGCCGTTCGCAGCTGACGCCATGGCTGCCTCAACTCTCGCAAGCACAGCACGTGACGCTTGGAACCTGCAAGCTCCCGTAAAGGTGGGAAACGCCGAGCTTTTCTGGCGGCCTATCACCAACACGTCCCGATTGAAGCTTTCGGAACCCGTCCCCGCGGGACAGGAATTAGGGACAGGAATGGTGGGGGCTTACGCCCTTTGTGCTGTGGAAGCCGATGCCGACCTTTGGGCCGAGGTCACCGTGGGTTCCGGTGCTCCGGGTGGGAAATTTGAAGTCCAGTTTTACCTTGATGGGAAGGAGCTGTGGGATCTGCGGCTGGGTCGGGAAACCTGGTCCCCGAAGCGGTTGCCATTGCGGATGAGTCAGGGCCGGCATTTCCTTCTCGTCGTCGCACGTGATCAGCGCGTGGTTCCGGATGTGTCCATTTCGATTCGGGAACTTGGCCTTCCTTCCGGAGGCCGGGTTCGGCCGGTCGCGCCCAATACCATCAAGTGAAGCGATAAGGGGTGTAAAATCGATGCTGCTGGCGAATTCCCTATCCCCTGTCAACCCAAGGAGACAACATGCGAGACACGAAATACGAAGATGACGCCACCAGAGCCGCCGCATGGAGATACCAAAAGCCGAGCCCGGAGAAAAGGATTCTTTAGAACGTAGGGAGACTTGGATGAATGACGTAGAAACGAGGAGCCTTGTATCAGGGGATGTCCTTTTCCTAGAACGCCCCATTGCTGGCATAGACTGGCCGACGGGATATTACGTCCTGCACCGCCTGACACAGGCAATCGCGGTTCTGTCAGTTCTCAGTCAAGACGTCCAAGGGATGTGCGCAACCAGCACAACCTTCACCGTTTCGGTTGAAGACCTGGCTGCATTTTCGGTGACAAGAGAGCGAGCTAGAGTTCCCAAGTAGTCGCGAGCGGTCCCCTTACAATTCCCCTGGCTCTTTGTTTTCTGCGGTGACGGAAAACAAGTGATTTCCGTCACCACAAGGGGTAGGGAAATGCTCAACTATACTCTTCCGGGGCGATGAGCAAAGAACACCAAGATTGACTTAAACTGATAGAATCCCCGCATGAATAAACCAATTTCGGCATCCCTCGGCCTGAAGATATTCTTAGGGAAGCACATCCGGGGGGAGGTCTTCAGGGAATTTTTTCCATCAAGGTGTCCAAAAAAACGCCTGGTTTACAGAAGTTCGAGTTTACAAAAGAGTGGACAGAGTCGGTTCCGCTGGAAGATGATCTGCTCGATCCCTCGGCGGGGCGACTTTCCTACGACCCGGCGGAGCTAGCGGAGTCGGCCAGCATTTCGATGACACCTCGCCGCAAGCCTCTCCCAACACGCCCTGCTCGCCCAACCAAAGTCGTCGGAAAGGGATTTAGCAGGAGGGAGGGTCTGGCGTATAGAGCGGTATGCCTGAATCGCTTTCCTCGCCCTCGTCGCGCCTGTGGTTCACCTCAGATCACCACTTCGGCCACGACAAGACGGCAGATCGGATGAAAGAGAGCTTCGGCTGGGTCAGGGACTACTATGAGCTGAAGGTCGAAGATGCCGATGCGCCGAGTGGAAAGCAGCGCATCGTTCTGTGCCACTACGCTTTTCGGGTCTGGCGGAATGCGCATCACGGCTCGTGGCATCTGTACGGGCACTCCCACGGCTCGCTCCCCGGCGCGGGGCGCTCGATGGATGTCGGGGTGGACTGCCATGATTTCTCTCCTATCTCTTACGAGCAAGTCAAAGCGGCGCTCCACCAGCTATAATGGAGATGATGGCAGTTACCCTTTCCGACCTTGATTCGTGGCTCTTGGCACCCCAGGAAGACGAGCGGCTGGAGTTCAAAGAGGCGAAGGGGTCGTTCAACTCAGAGAAGCTTGCGCAGTACTGCGTTGCGATCGCCAACGAGGGCGGTGGCTATCTGATCTTTGGGGTCTCGGACAAGCTACCGCGCCGGGTGGTGGGTACTTCGGTCATCCCGGATCTGCACCGCTTGCACGAGCGAATCGCGCACATCACGGTTCGGGCTGAGGAGCTGGCGCATCCCGATGGGCGCGTTCTGGTCTTTGTGATCCCCTCGCGGCCACTTGGGGTTCCGCTCCAGTTCGAGGGGAAGTATCTCCGGCGCGATGGGGAGAGCCTGGTGCCGATGCGGCCCGATGAGCTTCAGCGTATCTTCGCGGAGACGACGCCTGACTACTCCGCTGAGGTCTGCGCGGGAGCGACGCTGGCAGACCTGGAGCCTGCGGCCATCGAGGAGTTCCGGCGACGCTGGATCACGCGCTCGGGAAACGCGGCGCTGGCGGCTCTCTCGGCAGAGCGACTGCTGGAAGATGCGGAGCTGATGGATCAGGGGCGAGTCACCTACGCGGCTCTCGTGCTCTTTGGGTCGCGGCGGGCGCTGGGGCGGCATCTGGCTCAGGCGGAGGTGGTCTTCGAGTACCGCTCGTCCGAGGCTCCCGGCCCGGCGCAGGAGCGTGTGGAGCTACGCGAGGGGCTGTTCTCAAGCTATGACACGCTCTGGGAGCTGGTGAACAAGCGCAACGATCAGCAGTCGTTTCAGGATGGGCTCTTTGTCCTGCCGCTTCCCACGTTCAACGAGCGGGCGGTTCGTGAGGCGATCCTCAATGCGGTGGCGCACCGGGACTACCGGCTCGGCGGCTCGATCTTCGTGCGGCAGTTCGCGCGGCGGCTGGAGGTGGTGAGTCCAGGCGGCTTCCCGGCAGGTATCACGGTCGAGAACATCACCCAGCGCCAGCTCCCTCGTAACCGGCGGATCGCGGAGGCGCTCTCGAAAGCGGGTCTGGTGGAGCGTGCGGGCCAGGGAATGGACCTGATCTGGCTGACCTGTCTGAGTGAGAGCAAGCCGCGCCCGGACTTCACGGGGACGGATGACTTCCAGGTCGCGCTGACCCTGAACGGGGAGATTCAGGACGAGCGGTTCCTGCGGTTTCTGGAGCGGGTTCGCCGGGAGACGAGCTTCTCGCCAAGCCTCTCCGACCTGCTGGTTCTGGACAGCATCAACCACGGGCGGCGCGTTGCGACCGAGCTACGCCCCAACCTGAAGCCACTCCAGGAGCACGGGATTATCGAGGCCGCCGGACACGGGAAGTGGATTCTCTCGGCGCGGCTCTACGGCTTTCTGGGGCAGGCAGGCACCTACACTCGCAAGAAGGGGCTGGATCACGAGACCAAGAAAGCGCTGCTACTCAAGCACATCACGGACAGCGGCACGACGGGCGCACCGATGCAGGAGCTCGGCCAGGTGCTCCCCGAGCTAAGCCGTCAGCAGATCCTGGACTTGCTCTCTGAGCTTCGCCACGAGGGGAAAGCCGTCTTGACCGGCTCTCGCAGAAGCAGCCGCTGGCACGCCTCCAAAGCTTGAGTCTTTGACGGAGCAGTTTTTCTGAGCACAACAAAACACGCACCATAAATCTGTGTTCGGCAACGGGCGTCCCTGGAAAAGTCCCCTGCCAGACGACGTTTATGACACATCAGATTTTTTGAAGACGCAAAACGCGACGTCAAAAAGAACTGGTTAGCTTGATTTGGGAAGACACTTCTGGTGGAGAAGCAGTCGGTGCCTCGACTCATGACGGAGCACGACCCCTCGCTAAATGTGTAGATTCAGCTCTACCTTCTCGATTCTCACACCAAAATTGAAGGTGAAATCTTTGTAATCGAGTTGTGCATCACAAGCATGAATCGCTCCATGATGGTTCGGACAGACAAGAAGCAGGTTCTTCAAATCATCTTCTCCACCACGACTGAGCCAGTGGATATGATGACCGTGACAGAGCCAGTGGCCGTACTCATCCATCGGATTCCAGCCGCAGAGCTGGCACTTACCCTCATAAATTTTCTGGAGTTCTTTCACAAGCTGACGATTTCGGGTCGGTGCCTGGGAAAATAGATACGCAGCTCGCGCTTCTGCAACACCCGACGGCTCCTCGATGAAGAGCTGGCGTACCGCCTCTTCGTCGCCAAGAAGAACCGCCGCCTCCAGACGTTCCTCGGGAAGAATCCGCGCCCGTGGCTCCAGTGACAAGCCACTTGCCGCCGCCAGAAGCACCTGATGATCTGACTCAGATATTTTCCTAACTGCGGCGTGTCCCTGAAACGACTGCCCGAGTCGCTTGGCATCTGCCTTCACGCTGAGCGAGCGAACAACTTGCTCGATGCTCGGTGCGCCATCGCCGGCGAGAAAATAGCGAGATTCCTTCAGGTTGCCCCAGATTCGATACTGACCGTAACGAAAATTCGAAGGGTTTTCCGTCTTGGCTTTGACAACCAGTTCGGCGGCTAAAACGTACCGCCCAGACTTGTTTCGCGTGAACGCCCAAAGGCTATCGCCCACCTCAACGGAGTGAAGAAGAGGATTCGACTGATTTAGGTGAAAACCCGCCCCCATATCCAGATCGCGGCGGTAGTTGTCAGGGTGCCAGTAGTACAGTAGGGGCATCGAATAGATCAATTGTAACCGAAAAACGCCTCACTACCAAGCGACATCCAGCGGCACTGACCGCGAAGAGGTTCTCCGCTCGTTACATGGTTGGGCAGCTTCACAAGGGCTTACAGATCGTGATGGATGGCAACTACTGCCGCCAGGTCTCGGACTGGACCCGCACCAAGCAGGGGCAGATGGTCGCCCACGGCTACCACACCGGCGGCGTGCCCGCGTACGGCTTCCGCTCCGAGACCGTGCCTAAAAGGCGTTATTCACAAACCCGGTGGTGGGTTCTTTGCGTGTGAAAGTCCCCAAGGCTTGGCCAGCATCGCGCTGCCGAGGGTACTTTCTTGGCTCTTTCTCTCACGTGGAGTGTGCCGGATGTCCGGTCGGACTGCCGCTACCGGCTCGCACTACTCTTTGCGGATATTTGTTACCTGGATGCCCTGCACGGCTGCACCGCGGGCAACGAGTGGTTCGTCACGCGCCTCAAGAAGGTCGCGGGCGAGGTTCTGCATCCTTCCACCATCAAAGACCTGCTCGCGCTTCTCAAGGCGGCGGGGCTTATCGAGGTTTCTGTCGCACACGGCAATGACCGTGTGATCCGTCCCCTTGTCCCACTGGCCGAGGTCTTTCAGCACTGGCTGGAGCTTGCCCAGATTTGTGTGCGGCGCTTGAAGCTCCCTGCTCTGGTGCGAGCTGCGGCACGCACAGCGATCTCCCAGCTCACGGCGGGAAGTCGTACCCCCAGTTTGGAGCGCCTCGCGGGCAACGGCCTGGCGTCTCTTCGGGCCGAGAACTCCGCGCCTCCTCCGCCCCCCACTCCGCGCCGCTTTCCTTTATCTGAGAAAGAGCCGAAAGGCGAAAGACAACAGACAGGACAAGCTGCATCCGAACCTGCACCCATTCCCTGTGCTGATCCTGCTGCTGTCACTCTCTTGCGAGAGAACGGACTCCCCGAACCCGATGCGGTGAGTATCGCTCTGGAGATCACGAAGAACGCCTGGCCCTTGGAGCGAGTGAAGCAGGCGATACGAGCCGCCAAGGCACGGGGCGAGAATCTCCGTAACCTTGGGGGCTTCGTTCGGGCAGCGCT
>NZ_CBAYMC010000173.1:0-9671 GCF_964826245.1 Armatimonas sp.
TACTCCAGACTTCAGGTCGCCTGAGAAGCCACGCGGCCCCCCGACCACATCGAGGTTCTCCACCACGACCCGGATAATCTCCCCAAACCCGAGTGTCACAATGGCCAGATAGTCGCCGCGCAGGCGCAGGCTGGGCAGGCCGACGACATAGCCGATTCCCGCCGCCGCAAGCCCTCCCACCAGCATCGAGAGCAGCATCGCGGGGCCACCCGAGAGCAGGGAGTAGAGCGGCGAGGAAAAGTCCCCGTTTTTTGGCACAAAAGGAAAGAGCTTGTCGTGACCGTAGACCGTCAGCGAGGCCGCAACATAGGCGCCCACGGCTTGAAAACCCGCATGTCCAATCGAGAACTGGCCTGTGAAGCCATTGATCAGGTTCAGTGAGACCGCCATGATGATCGCGATCCCACAGAGCATCACCACGCGGTAGACCACATCCTGAAGGTAGAGCGGAAAGAGCATCGAGCCCGCGAGCAGCCCGATCAGGGTCACAGCGCTCCCGCCAAGACGCGTTAAGATCTTCTTCTGCATGGCTAGACTTTCTCCGGCGTGTTCTTGCCCAGCAGCCCCGCAGGCCGAACTAGGAGCACCACGATCAGAATCACAAAGGCCAGTGCATCTACCCAGCGCGACGGGTCAAAGTCGTAGGAGCCGATCTTGACATGCGGTGCGCCTTTCACGAAAGACTCAGAGAGGCCCATGAGCAGCCCACCGAGCATCGCACCGGGAATCGAGCCAATCCCCCCGACCACGGCGGCGACAAAGGCTTTGATGCCCATCTGCACTCCCATCAAGGGCAGGATGCTCTTAAAGGTCAGGGCACCAAAGAGCACGCCACCCGCTGCGGCGAGTGCAGCGCCAAGGCCAAAGGTAAACGAGATCACCGCATCGGTGTTGATCCCCATGAGAGCTGCCGCATCAAAGTCATGACTGACGGCGCGCATGGCCTTGCCCATCTTGGTGCGCTGGACGATAAACCAGAGGATTGCCATGAGCACAAACGCCGTAATCACCAGAACCAGCTGGTTCTGGGAGATGGTCAGGTTCTGCCCCACATGAAGGGTCGCCTCCGGGCCACTGGGAAGGATCTCGGGATAGAACTTGGGGTCTACGCCAAAGACAAAGGGAAGCTGAGCCGCCCCTTCCAGAAAGAGCGAGATTCCAATAGCCGTGATCAGAGCCGTGAGACGCGGCGCACGGCGCAGAGGTCGGTAGGCAAGGCGCTCGATCAGCAAGCCCAGCGCCACACAGACTGTCATCGAGATCAGCAGGACAGGCAGGAGCTGTACCAGTCCTCCCAAGAGAGTCACCTGCTGCTTGACTTTTAGCCAGCGGGAAGCAAAGTAGCCGACATAGGCCCCAACCATAAAAACATCGCTATGGGCGAAGTTAATGAGTCGGAGGACGCCGTAGACCATGGTGTAGCCCAGCGCGATCAGCACATAGATACTTCCGAGCTGGATACCATTGATAGTGTTCTGAAGAAATTGATCCATAAAAGGCAAAGTCCCACGCAAGCGCTAGCTCACGTGGGACGGAAGATTAATTAGGAGCGATCGTCTTGACGTAGGCAAACTCGGCACCCTTGATCTGCAAAACCACCGCGCTCTTGGTCGCGTTGCGGTCGGCATCAATGGTGATTTTCCCCGTGACAGCCTCGTAGTCTTTGGTCTGGGCGAGGGCATCGCGCACTTTCTTGCGCTCTGTCGAGCCCGCACGCTTGATGGCATCGGCGAGGATCATCATCGCATCGTAGCCCTGTGCGACGAGGCTTGCGGGAGCCTTGCCATTTTTCGCACTAAACGCCTTCACAAAGTCTTGGACTTTTTGCTCCTTGGAGTCTTTGGAGTAGTGGGTGGAGAAGTAGGCACCTTCCAGCGCTTTTCCGGGGCCACCTGCGCCCTCGACCAGCTTCTCAGAGTCCCAGCCATCGCCGCCCATGAGAGGCACTTCAATGCCGAGCTCTTTCGCCTGCCGTGCGATCGTCCCAACCTCGTTGTAGTAGCCAGGAATGAAGATACCATCTGCGCCTGCCGCCTTGATCTGGCCCAGCTGGCTGCGGAAGTCGGAGTCTTTTGCGTTGTAGGAAACATCTACCGCAATCGCCCCGCCCATCTTGGCAAACTCCTCTTTGAAGACATCGGCCAGCCCGACCGAGTAGTCCTGTGAGGGATCGCGCATGATAGCGACTTTCTTGAGCTTGAGCTCTTCACTGGCAAACTTGGCCATCACAAAGCCCTGGAAGGGGTCAATAAAGCACACACGGAAGATGAAGTCTCCGACTTTGGTCACTTCCGGGTTGGTGGAGCTAGGTGAGATCATCGGGATACCCGCGCGCTGGAACTCAGGAGCCGCCGTCTTGGAGCGGCTTGAGGCAACCTCGCCAATCACCGCCACCACTTTGGCATCCGAGGCGAACTTGACCGCGACCGTCTTGGCTTCATCGGCTTTGCTCTGGTCGTCCTGCGTCTCCACCTCGACCTTCATCTTCTTGCCACCAACGTCAATTCCCCCCGCCGCATTGATCTCATCAACCGCAAAGGTCAGACCCGCGTTGGACTCCACCCCAAAGGTCGAGGTCTCGCCCGTTAGCGAGGCGTACTGCCCCACTTTAATCGTATCGCCGCTGGTGTCCTGAGCTGCCGCTGTGGTTGCCGCCCCGGTGCCGGAGTCGCCGCCGGTTTTGTTTGCATTGGGATCTTTACAGCCCACCAGGTTCAGGGAGAGAACCAGGCCGGGAATGAGCGCCTTGAGAAGCGACGCTCGGGAAAATTTATGCATCTTGCTATCCTTCCTAACTTGCCTAACTTGCCGCCGCGCTCAGCGCAGCCGCTTCTTCTTCAAAAATGGAAAATATACCCAGCAGTCCGGTGATGGTGAAGGTGCGCTGAACCGCGCTCTCGGGCAGAATGATAAGCAGGAGCGTTCCGCCTGCTTCGAGAACCTGCTTCCGTGCGGCCACCAACACCCCTAGACCCGTTGAGTCTATGTAGGCGACACGCTTCAGGTCCACAATAACGGTCGTCTTGCCCGCCGCCAGATGCCCTTCAAGCTCCGCCTTAACCCGAGGCGCGTGGTAGGCATCTAGCTCACCACTCAGCCCCATCACAGGGATCTCTCCCGTGTTTGTTGTTTGGATTGTTAGCTCTGCCACACCCGTTTCCTTAATGAGACCATCATGAATGCCACCAGTATACACCCTGTGCCCCCGGAAAGAAACACCCCCACACGCCAGGAAAGAGGTTCGTAGCGAAAAACGAGCTGTTTCGTGCCCGGTGGTACGGAAACTCTCATAAAAATCGGCGGGGTGGGCGCAATACGCAGAGGTGTCCCATCCGCCCAAGCGCGCCAGCCGGAAGCAAAGCTCTCTCGGACTACGACTTCGGTACGCTCGGGGCTTTCCGGGATGAGAACCCACTCGCCGGGACGAGAACCAACAAGCCTCCCACCTGTGGCTAAAGGTGCGGGCTGTGTCAGAGCGTACTCACTCTTTATGCCCACCACACGCTCAATCCCCAGTGCTTCGAGCTGCTCTTGCTGGGCCTTGGTGAGCTTCGCGGGCTCCTCCGGGAGCTCGCCCAGTGCCTTGAGCGCGTTGGTCACGTCCCGCCGGGCAACGGGCTCGTAGCCACCCGCCTGCCGCGTGTGGCTCCCGAGCAGCATATTGGGCGTGGGCTGCGCAAAGAGCTTCGTCAGCGAGACCTCACGGTAGTGCTTGTAGGGCGCGATATACTTCCAGGCTTCGTAGGGCCGCAGGTGAAAGACACGCCCTGCAAGCGGCGGTGGCGCTTGGGCAATCCCCGACAGCTCGGCAGGATCGCAGGTTGGGTGAAGTGTCCGCGCAAAGAAAACCGTATCAGCGATTGCGAGCAGCACCAGAGCCCACTTGACCGGCTCTTTGACACGCACCCGCTCCAGTCCCTGTGCGGCCAGCACGGCAAGCGCAAAGGTTCCCAGATAGAGCCAGCGTGCCGGATCGTGGAACTGCTTGACACCGGGCAAGACGTAAAACGCCAGGGTGAACAGCCCCGCAGAACGCCCGAGTGCCAGCCAGAAACACAGAAAGGCTGCCCCAATCCAAAATGTCCGCTCACGGCTCCCACGGCCACAAAAGGCCAGCACGAGCGGGATCAGTCCGAGGTAGCAGCACGGCTCCCAGAAGTTGCCTTTTCCGAACCAGCCCCCGGACATCGCGGGGTTGCCAAAGGAGTTGGGTGCAACCAGCAACCGCAGCTCTTTCCAGGGTAGATAGAAACGGTTCGCCTCACGGAGCCCCAGGTGCGGACGCGTGGAGGTGCCTGCGTACTCAATCACGGGCAGGAGCTGTGCCAGTGCCAGACCAAGCCCCAGCAGAGCCGCCAAGGCGAGGGCACCAAAAACGCCAAGACGCTCACGACGAGGCAAGCTCACAAGACGGAAAATCACCCATGCCACGGCCAGGTAGAGCTGCATCAGAGTCACTTGTGCATGTGCCGCCAGCAGCGCCAGCCCGACACACACCCCAAGAGCTGCCACACGCCCCAGCGCGTTTTTCGCCAGCACCCGCTCAGCTCCCCAGAGCAGCCACGGAAGCCAGCTCATTGCCTGAAGCATGTTGGGGAACTGTGCTTTCGAGACAAAGGCCCCGCCAAAAGCAAAGGCAACCGCGCCCAGTGCCGCCGCCACGGGCCCCAGGGAGCGCGTCCGCAAAAACGCCTGCATTCCCCAGCCCGCCCAGAGCACATGAAGCGCCGTCGAGAGCGCGACAGTGCGTTCCGCGGAGAAGAGCAGAAGCAGAAGCGTCGACGGATAGAGCGGCCAGGCCTGAGGGTTTCCCACAAAGGGCTGGCCACAGTTGACATACGGGTTCCAGAGCGGGATGCGCCCTGCCAGAAGCTCGTCGCGCAGGAACGCTAGCTCGGGAATAAAATAGAGCGCGAGATCTCCGTAGAAAAAGACCCGTCCTCGAAAGATCACATCGAAGAAGAGTGCAAGAGTTCCGAGTAACAGAAGAACTCCCCCCCGCTGGGCGGGGGCAGGGGGGGAAGGAGGCGAGGTCACTTTCCAGGGCGGCCAAAGAGGAAGCCCATGCCCCCACCGCCGCCGCCGCTGATATTGACCTTTGCCTCGAGCTGGCGCTGGACTTTTTCCGCCAGATCGGTGTAGTGCAGGCGGGTGTACTCATCCAGCGATGTAATACTCTGCGCGGCCTTGAGCTTCTCCCGGAGCATCTTGAGCTGCGCGGAAGCCAGCATTCGGCTATCATCGGTGCCGGTGCCACTGGCGAGGCCAATCAGCGACTCGATGTGCTGACGCTGGAGGTGCCGCCGCGAGAAACCGACGTTAGACTTAGTGACCAGCTCGCTCCAGACCGCATCCGAGACCGTCTTGAAGAGGGTCGGGAGGGTCAGTGCCTTCGTCGGGTCTGCCGTTTTATACTCATTGCTCGCCACTTTCGACAGCGTGGTCGTCGAGAGCATGCGCCGTACGACGGCTTTCTGAAGGTTGGCAATGTAGTCTCCCACGAAATACTCGGAGGGGCGCGACTCGGGCGCGGACAGGTCCATCGTAAGCTTTTCGAGGTAGCCAGGGGGCAGCTTTAGGGCTCCTGGTGCCAAGATATACTTGGCAATCAGCTCCAGAGCACGCTTCTGCTGCGCACCGTCTACTGGCTTGAGGTTTGGCTTCTCGCCTGCATCCCCCTTGAAGCTTCGGCGGACTTGCTGTGCCCCAATGTAGCGGCTCGCCTGCCCGGAGCCTTGCGAGAGCATGTCCAAGACCACCTGAACTTGCCGGGAAAACTCCAGATAGCTCTCGCCGGGCTTGACACGCTTATCGAGCTTCCCCATCATCTCCTGCGCGGTCTGCATGACCCGCTCCCAGTAGTCAAGTGGGTTTGCGGAGCTATCAAAGCGCGTGATCGTGGGGTCGAAGATATCGGCCTCCCCATCGGTCATGTAGAGCAGGCCGGGCTCTCCACTGCGCCTTGCAATCTGCTTGAGCATGGGCAGCTCGTCGCTGGGTGTACGCGCCGCAGGAGCAGGCATGTAGCCGTACTGAAGCGCCCACTGGTCATAGATTCCCGGGCTCAGCGACCAGAACGGAACGCCCGGCGATTTTAGCGCGGCGATATTGAAGGGCGTGTAGTCCATCAAAGATGCCGTCACCGTCTTGCCAAACGGAACCACTTTGGGATTGCCAAGCTGAGCCAGCGTGTACTGAGTGGAGGCGACAAAGTTATGCCGCAGCCCCAGAATATGGCCAAACTCGTGTGCGACTACCTCATGAAGGAACTGTGTGACATAGTCTTTCTGGCTGATCTTTCCCTCGGCGAGGACATTGACCGCGAGGAAGCCAAACCAGGCATTGGTCTTTGCCAGCTTGCCGTACTCACAGCGGAGCTTGCTGTCGTGTCGGTGTCCGTGTGCTTTCTCTTCTTCCTCGCGCTTCTCATACTCCGCGATTCGGGTGAAGGCTTGCTCAGGGGCGACGGAGTCTTTGTACTCCACTTTGGTAACCTGCGCCATTCCCGCATCCACCGTGATACTGGCACTGAGAATCTGCCCGGTAAGCGGGTTATGACGAGCCTGCGCGATGGCATAGGCATCGGCGGGGTTGGGAGAGAGAACCCAGCGAATCACATTGAAGCGCATGTCGGCGGTGTCCGTTGGCACCAGCCCCTTCTTGACTTCTTCGTCGGTGGGCTTATCGGGCATCTGCTTCACCTGGATGGCGTCTTTGAAGCCCACTTTCTCCAGAGTCGGGTTCCACGAGAGAAGCGCGGCACGGAAGGTCGGACGATACTGCTCGGGGATAGCGTTGTCCAGCCAGAAGACAATAGGCTTGACCGGCTCAGAGACAGCGACCTCCGGGTTCTTCTTGCGCAGATCCCAGCGGGTGATAAAGCGCTGGGTCTGATCCAGCTTATCATCGCGCTCCAGAGTCTGGTTGTCTGCCGTAAAGTAGCCGATGCGCGGGTCGTAGAGTCGGGGGATATAGCCGTTGTCCACGGGGAGTGCGGAGAGGTTAAACGTCACTTGGACAGGAGCGCTTCGGGGGTCTCCCAGGGTCGGCGTATTTACCAGCAATGGCGAGAGACCGCGCACAAAGTGGTACTGGCTCGTGACCACTAAGTTCTCCGGGAAGTTCTTCACCGAGAGGACATAAGTTTTCTCACGATCTAGCCCCATGCCACCGCCCGCGGGCCCTGCCAGCAGTCCAGGAATAGGAGATGCGCCAGAGAACGCAAAGCCAATTCCCAAGAAATCACTCTTGAAGAACTCGGACAAGTCAATGAGAAGGCTCTTGCGATCAGACTGCTTGGCCTCGATCTTAAAGGTCTGGAGAAAAGACATCGGCGGCATCGAGCGCTTCAGGGCAAGCGCTGTCGCGGCATCCTGAGCCCCAACGTAGTTGGTATTGGGCACGGCGAGATAGATCTTGTCATCGGGGCTCTTGGTAAGCTGGAAGACAAAGTCGCTGATCGGATCGCCCGCAACGGCGTGGCTGGAATCACCGGTGCTAAAAGTCGCCTGAAGCAGCAGGAGCTTATCAAGCTGGTCTTCGCGCACCTCAGCGTAGATCGTGTCCTTGCCACTTTCCTCACGCTTTCGCCAGAGAGTCACCACGCCAGGAAGCTTGTCGAAGTCCTTCACTGTCTCGTCAATGGTCTTGGCCTTGGGCGGCTCGACTTTGGGGGACTGCGCCTTAATGCTGCTCTGCTCGGCTTTCAGGCCCACCTGTAGCTTCTTCACTTCGTCGGCGGGGAGTGGGCCGCCACTGTCGCGATTGGACTTGAAGCTGGCCGTCACCACCTCACCCTCCCCGAAGGGAATGTTGGCGACCACGATATCGGAGGCCACATCATCGCCGCTACCGATCTCGATCCAGATAAGCCCCTTGGTCGTGATGGGGTTCTTGCCGGAGTTCTCGGTGTACGACACCCCGATCCGAGCACACAGCGTGCCATTTTTTTCTTCCAGTGCCTGGAGCTCGTACTCACCCTTGGCCTCAATCAGCCCATACGTGGAGCTCGCCTTAAACTCCCGTGTCCATTTCTCTCCCACCGCAACAGGCTTGTCAGAGAAGGCAATGGATGTCGCCACATAGAGGCGCTCATCGCTATGATCTTCGTCTTTTTCGGTCTTGGAGCTTTTATAGCTGACGAGCGTGCCATCCGGCTTGATGGTGAACGTATCAACATCTTTTCCCACATCAGGATCATCGGGGCCTTTTTGACCGTTGATAAACTGCTGG
This sequence comes from Armatimonas sp., assembly GCF_964826245.1. Taxonomy (NCBI): domain Bacteria; kingdom Bacillati; phylum Armatimonadota; class Armatimonadia; order Armatimonadales; family Armatimonadaceae; genus Armatimonas; species Armatimonas sp. The sequence goes on from NZ_CBAYMC010000173.1 coordinate 8,233, forward strand.
AGCGACTCGGTACGGCTCTCGTAGGTGATCTCTCCACTGGCGGCCACGCCAGTGTAGTTGATCCGATCCAGCTCTTTCACATCCAGCGTGAGCTTCTGCCCCCCAGGACCATCTAGTGAAAACGTTGCGGTTGCATTGATCTTCTTGACTTGATTTTGCTGGGCTCTATTGACAAAAAGCACCTTCTGGGCAGCGGCAGGAGGCTGAGCGGGGCTAGCGGCAGGAGAGGCGGGTGGCTGCGCCATCGTCGGGACAGCGGGGGTGAGCATCAGCGTCAAAACCAGCGCTGACAGGGGCAACGTGCGATTCAATGAAAAACTCCTCAACAGTTCTTTAGAGACAGTTTATGATACCTGAGTCTCCCTATTAAAACGCAAGAGGCCCCTCGAATGTTACGAGGAGCCTCTGCGTTTTTTTATGCCCAAGAAGGGACTTGAACCCTTACCCCTTGCGGGACATGGCCCTCAACCATGCGCGTCTGCCAATTCCGCCACCTAGGCAATTGAGGGACTGCCTGACTAGCAGGCGAGAGAGATTCTATCGCGCCGTCTCTACTCTGTCAAGTATTTGGAAACCTAAACTTCTTCAGGACTTCTTCACGTTTGTCTTTCATACTAGAGATCACGGAGGATTCGACAATGACACGAGCACGATGGAATGTAGTTGGCGGGATGGCTTTAGGAGCCGCGCTGACAGTCGGTTTTGCGGCGACGATGCAGCAGGCAAACGCCCAAAAAGCCAAGGACACGAGTAATACTTTGGTTGCGCAGGAGCTTCCTCAGCCGCCTCAGGGTGGTTTTGGTGGTGGCCAAGGCGGCTTCGGTGGCCCTCCTGGCGGCGGCCAGGGTGGCTTTGGCGGTCCGGGAGGGCCTCCCGGCGGTGGTGGCTTTGGCGGCCCCGGTGGTGGACAGGGACGACCAGGGGGTATGGGCGGCATGATGGGGATGATGGGCGGCGGGGGCGCAAGCATTGCGGCTACCGATAAGTACGTCTATATCCTGCGTGGCGATCAGCTTCTGCAGTACTCGGTAGATGGCCTCAAGCTGATGGCAAAGGCGACTCTACCACGCCCTGAAGGCATGCCAGGTGGCCCTGGCGGCCCCGGCGGCCCCGGCGGACGCAACTAGTCTCGCTTCGGAAACGAACAGACGACGGTGGTGACTTGCTCACTGCCGTCGTTTTGCTTTGGCGAGAGTGCTCGCCCACGGCCCGCGAGTAAATTTGAGTAGAGGGTCAAGAACGTATTGCGATCCCGCTCTGTCACCACAAGCGGCAAGTGGGCACGAGGAAACATCAGATCCGCTCTATCCAGGCTATGGCCATCCAAGCCAATCGCGTGCCCGAGCTCGTGCGCGAGAACTTGGACCATTAGCTCCTCGTCTAGGTTTTCATCCACTTTGATCTGTGCACGGATAATCCCGGAGTCGCTGGTGCGGTAG
>NZ_CBAYMC010000174.1:0-9663 GCF_964826245.1 Armatimonas sp.
GGAGTGGCGCAGGAGACGGCGCTCTCTCTCGCGGCTGTGGGAGGAGCCAAGGGAACCGGCGCAAGTATCACTGTCACCACGGGCCAGTCGGCGACAGGGGCAGCGACCGAGCAAAAGCAAGGGGTGGGCGTAAAACTCCAGCCATCGCCTAAAGTCACTCTCTCGGCAGAGCAAAAAGATCAGGTCATTACTCCCTTTATGCCCGATGGTAAGACAGGAACCGTGAAGAATATCACGAGCCTGACGACGGGGGCGGAGCTCATGCCAATGCCAGGAACCAAGCTCACCGGAGCCTTTCAGTCCACGGAAGATGGCACTACACGGGTAGGAGCCAACAATTATGGTGCTGCCTTAGGAACAGAAAAGAGTGCCTTCCAGTTCACCGGCAACCTCAAAGACCGCTTTGCTCTGGGAAGTGCCACACCCAATGTGGCGGCAAACTTAGATACAGCTAACGCAAAGTTGGCACTACGGCCCTTTGCCGGTTTCCAAGTAATGGGTGCCTATACTCTCAACCCCGAAGACCCCGCAAAACAAAATCAGATCAATCCCCTGACACGTCGTGAGTACGGACTCGCGGCCAACCTGGGGGCGATTCAGCTTGGTGGCACGTATGCCATGAATGAGTACAATGCCAAGCACCCTGAGGCCGTTAAGGCAGGCGCGGCAACGTTTGGTGAGTACCAGGTGAACCTGGGGATGCGCTTCAGCCGCTACACCAATCTCAATGGTACCTACAAGAACACGTTCTTCTATGGCGCAGGCCCGAAAGGCTTGCAAGTTTACACCTTTGGACTGACACACAATGTTGGCTCCACCATGAACCTTACCATGGGGGGAAGCATGACCTCGAATCTTGCCATTGCGTCTGGAGCACAGCGCAACGAGTACAAGGCTGAGGCCAAGCTTGGCGTTAAGTTTTAGAGTGCTAGAATAGTCCTTTCTCCTTGAGTGAGACCCAGCGGTTGTCGCCTAAGACGATGTGATCGAGTATCTCAATCCCCAGAAGCTCCCCGGCCTCTGCGAGGCGCTTGGTCACGGCGATATCTTCTGGGCTGGGTGATGGGTCGCCCGAGGGATGGTTGTGGGCCACAATCAGGCTCGCCGCTCCATGACGGATGGCCTCTGAGAAAACCTCGCGGGGGTGCACGATGCTGCTGGAGAGATCCCCGACACTCACCGTCCGGCTCCGAAGCACGCCGTTTTTCGTGTCCAAGAGAAGGGCCATGAAGTGCTCACGCTTCTCTTCGCGCAGCATCGGCCCTAGTAGATTGTAGACATCGCGCGGGGAGCGGATCTTGGTGCGCTCCTCCGGGCTTGCCGCCACCAGCCGCCGCCCTAGCTCAATGGCCGCCTTGAGCTGTGCCGCTTTTGCTGGGCCGATCCCGTGAACCCCAGCCAGCTCCTCAATCGTGGCATGCGACAGCCCGCGTAGGTTCCCGAACTGGGCCATTAAGTGATCGGCCAGCCCTACCGCGCTGTATTTCTCCGTCCCGGTGCGTAGCAAGATCGCCAGAAGCTCCGAGACAGAGAGCACGTCGGCTCCGTAGTGGATCAGTCGCTCGCGCGGGCGCTCCTCCGTGGGAAGCTCTCGAATTCGTGTATGGTACATAGGTTTTGGTTTCCTCCAGCCCTAGAACGGGTGAGAGATGCCAATTCTGATAAAAACGGCTAGAATATTTTCATGACGACCTATGAAACTTTGTTTCTCATTCCCAACCTAGCTGGCAATCCGTTTGATCCAGAACAGAACAATGTTGTTGTGGACTTCTATGGCACAGGCGGAAAGACCAAGACCATACTTGCCTTTTTCGATGGTGGTACCACCTGGAAGGCACGCTTGACGGCAGAGGGCACTTGGAGAGCGCAGCGTGTGATCCGAAATGGCTTGCTGGTAAAGACAAAGCTCACCACAACCTCACAGCCGCAGCCTTTGCACTTTGTCCGGCGCAAGGGGCTAGGCTTTGCCTACGACAATGGCAAGCCCTACTGGCCCATGGGGCACAACGTGGCATGGCGCTCGGGCAATTTTGATGTGGCCGATGCCTTTGCAAAAATGGGTGGAGCGGGCGAGAACTGGTCGCGGGTGTGGATGTGCCACTGGGACGGTAAGAACCTAGACTGGGACACCAAAGACGACACACTCAGCTTGACCGTGGCAAAGCGCTGGGATGGGATTGTGGAGGCTGCACAGAAGCATGGGATTTACTTCCAGCTCGTCTTGCAGCACCACGGGCCCTACGCACTTAATGTCAACTCTAACTGGGGCGAGAATCCGTGGAATGTCAAGAACGGCGGTTTTTTAAAGACCACAGCGGAGTTTTTCACGCACCCCGAGGCACGGCGGCGCACCAAAAATAAGCTCCGCTATACCATTGCCCGCTGGGGCTACTCCCCGAGCATTCTGGCATGGGAGCTTTTCAACGAAGTCGAGTGGACGGAGGGCGCAAAAAACGCACCCAAGACCGTGGAGACATGGCACAAAGACATGGCGGCGTATCTGCGCAGCCTGGACATTCACCAGCATCTTGTGACGACCAGCTCCCATCTGCCTGGCGGTGATCTCTACGCGGCGGTGGACTACGAGCAGCCCCACGCCTACCCGCCGGATCTAGCGGCCACAGCGCTCTCCGTGAAGCCAACAAACAAGCCGATTTTCTACGGCGAGATCGGTCCTTCGGGAGATCTCAATGGCGATGATGGACGGTACTTAAAAGCGGGGCTCTGGGCCAGCCTCTTCTCGGACGCGTCGGGGGCGGCGCAGTACTGGGCCTGGGAGAATGTCGAGAAACGTAACCTCTACGGGCTCTTCAAAGCGGCGACGGGATTTATGGCAGCCTCGGGCGTGACGGCGCTACGTCCGGCAACCGTAGCCGTCACGACACCCGATGGTGGCGTGGCATCATCGGGGCCGGGAAAAGGCTGGGGGGAGACCAAGCGCACTCTATTTCCTGTCCGTGCCGATGGCACGATCGAGGGAATCGGGGAGATGCCCAGCTTCTTGCAGGGCACCGCGCACCGCGAGATGTTCCCCAAGGCCGACTTTCCCGTGACACTGAAGCAGGCGGGAAGTATCACAGTAGAGGTGCAGACTGTGGCACGCTCTGGGGGGACTCTGGCCATCAAGCTCAATGGAAAGACCATCGCGGAGAGAGCCTGGCCCGCTAGCGGGAGCGACACTCAGGTCAATGCCACCCTCACGGCGGCAATTCCCGCAGGCACCCATACCCTCACCCTCGAAAACCCTGGCGCGGACTGGGTGACGATCCGCAAGATCACGGTGGGGCCTGTGGGAGCCAGCGTGTCTGTGCGGGCAAAGGCCGACAGCACCCGCGCCGCACTCTGGCTCCGTCGCACAGCAAACGAGGCCTATCCTAGTGATGGGACACTCACGCTCAGCGGCCTGCGCGTCGGTGCCTACAAGCTAATCTGGTGGGACACGGTGGCAGGCAAAGCGATTCGTGAGCAGAGTGTCCGCGCCACAGCCAGTGGTCAACTAACCATAACTTTTCTTCCCTTTCGCGGCGATATCGCTGCATTTTTAAAGAGAGTAGGATGATGCAAGAGAGATTTTTAGCCCAAAAAGTGCGTGGTTTGACCCTCGCCGAAAACCTCACCGACGAGCAGCTCAACGCCCGCCCCGACAGCGATACTTGGTCGCTGGGAATGCAGCTCGATCATATTGCGATATCACTGGAGAAAGCCGTCGGCGAGATGGAGAAGTCGCTTGCGAAAGGCATCCCCTCAGGTGATCCTGCCGCGTGGAGTCCTAACTTCTTTGAGCGCAAGTTTATCGAGATGGTTGGAGCCAGACCCGGTGGGGCGATAACGCCTGTTCCCAAAGGCTTTGAGCCGAGTGAGGCGCACTTAGAGAAAGAAGCTCTCCTGAGCCGCTACGCCGAGGCACACGATAAATTTGTTGCCGTGATCGAGCGCACGGCAAGCGCCGATCTGAAGCGCATCAAAGTCGCCTCCGCCGCACTTCCCTTGCTCAAGCTCTCGCTGGGGGCATGGTTTGCCGCGATGGCAAACCACACCGACTATCATTTAGAGAAGGCAGCGCGCCTAAAGCCCTGAGCTGAGCACGCCGCCTGCCTTGGTGGAGACCGCACGCGTCGCGGGAATTCCCGGTAGCCCGAGCTTCTCCGCCAGAGTGGTCTCCGGCTTTGCCGCGCCTTGTTGACTTCCCAGCCCCTTAAACACTTCTAACTTCTTCGGTGCGGGAGGCAGCATCCCTGTCCAGCGCACAGACTCCAGGAGCTGCGAGAACGCCACGACGCCTTTCTCGGCACGGGGCATGGGGGCGGTGTACTCAAACACATAGAGATTCCCCGCAAAGAGTGCGAGCATCTGGTAGCTACGAACCGGCTTGCCATACTGGAGGCGCTCGATCCCAGAAAAAGACGCGGTCGCGCCGCTGACCTGCATGCCCTCGGCGGAGCCACGCAAGAAAGTCTTTCCGGGGAGCTTGGGGTGAAAGTGGGCGTAGACCTGGGCCGACGACTGTGGCTTCAGCTCGGTGAGGCCCGTGTTGCGCTTCCAGAGCTGGACGGTGATTCGCTCGCCCGCTACTGTCAGGCCACACCAAAGATAGCCCGGCACGGCGACGCGTCGAAAGCCAGCAGGGGCTTCAAACGAAAACTTTTCTTTCGGGTAGTTCATGCGGTTCATAAACGTCATTTTCGGTTGCCAGAGGCTTTGCCTGAAGTACAATAGCACTTGTGGATGACGATGCGTTTTATTTTTCTCCCGCCGAGGGCTTTGCACGGCTGGCCGACACCTACGATCTACGGCTCTCCGGCAACCCGATGTTGCTTTTAGAGACCTCACAGACTCTGGCGGCGCTGCCCAATGTGGCCGGAAAAGCGGTCGCCGATATTGGCTGTGGCACGGGGCGCTATGCGATTCAGTTGATGCGGCTCGGTGCGGAAAAAGTGGCGGGGGTGGATCTGAGCCCGGCGATGCTGGAAGTGGCGCAGCACAAGTCCCACAGGGCGGAGCTACCGATTGAGTGGGGAGTGGGCGATCTGGCCGAGCATATCCCCATCCCGGATGCCACGCTCGATGCCGCGGTCTGCGCACTGGCCCTGACTTTTGTGGAGTCTTTGAACACGGCGTTTGCGGAGCTGTCACGGGTGCTGAAGCCTGGCGGCGTGCTGGTGGTCTCCGAGCTCCACCCGCTGGGCCTCACTTTGGAGCGTGCGGCATCAAGTGCGGTGTTTCGCAAAGACCGTGCGCCGTACCTGCGCTTCACCGACCTCCAGGGTCAGGAGTGCCGCATCGCCCGAACCCCCCACACCCTCGCGGACTATGTCAATGCGGCATATGCTGCCGGGCTCACGCTCACTTTTGTCGCCGAGCCGCTGGTAGATACGCGCCTTGCGGTGACCTTTGGGCACTTGAAAGAAAAAATCGGCTTGCCTTTGGCACTCATCCTGAGGTTCCAGAAGTGCATGTAAGCCGCTTAGAGCTCACGGATTTTCGCAACTATGTCCGCTTGGATTTCTCACCAGGGGAGCGGCTGAATGTGCTGGTTGGCCCCAATGCGCAGGGCAAGACCAATGTGTTAGAGTCGCTCTACGCGCTGGCGACGACCAAGTCTCACCGGACAAGCCGCGATACCGAGCTGGTGCGCTTTGGTGCCCCACTGGCGCGAGTCGTGGCGGAGGTGCAGAAGCGCGGCGATATTTCTAATGACTTAGAGCTTGCCATTGGTGCGGGAGGAGTGGGGACATCGGGGAAGCTGGTGAAGCTGGGAGGGAGTAAGCAGCCGCGCTTGACGGACTTACTGGGGCACTTAAACGCGGTGCTTTTTGCCTCGACGGATCTGGATATTATCCGGGGCGAGCCCGATGAGCGCCGTCGGTTTCTCAACTACGAGATCAGCCAGCTCTCGCCACGCTACGCCCTGGCACTGGCGGCGTATCGCAAGGCGCTGGAGGGGCGCAATCGGCTCCTCAAAGACTTCAAGCATGGCCATGGGGATGTGGCATCGCTGGAAGCCTGGACCGCGCCGCTGGTGGAGCACGGGGCAAAGCTCATTGAGCGCCGCCGAGACTGGCTGCTACGGCTTACAGCGCTTGCGGGGCCGATCCACGAGTCGCTGACGGGTGGGCTGGAGACGCTCGATGTGGGCTATCAGGTGTCGTTTCCCCTCACCGATCTCAGCGTCCCCGAGGCGTTTCTTGCCTCGCTAAAAAACGTCCGCCGCGAGGAGACCGCACGCGGCGTGACAACGCTAGGGCCACAGCGCGATGATCTGACGTTTCGTATCGGGCCACCGGGCGGCACGCTCTTAGACGCCCGCACCTACGGCTCTCAGGGCCAGCAGCGCACGGTCGCACTTGCCTTGCGCCTCGCGGAGCGTCAGCTGATCGAGGAGACCGTCGGGGAGCCGCCGATTGTCTTACTGGATGATGTCCTCTCTGACCTAGACGAGAGCCGTCGCAACCAGATCTTCGCCCTCTCCCTCACGGGCGGACAAACGTTTTTGACAACCACGGATCTCAGCCCGATCCCACTGGATGCCGTCAAGAACGCCCGAGTGATCACCGTTCGCCAAGGCGTCTTCCGCGATGTCTAGCCCTGTCTTGCGGTAGCAGTGGTAAACTCAACGCAGTATGCAGGAAACAACTCTTTGGTATGAACAGCCCGCCGCCGACTGGAACGCGGCGCTTCCCGTGGGCAATGGGCGCTTGGGGGCGATGGTCTTTGGCGGGATTGAGCACGAAAGAATCCAGCTCAATGAAGAATCGCTCTGGGACGGCTACGCGCAAGACCGGCACAATCCAAAGGCAAAGGCGGCGCTACCGGAAGTGCGCAAGCTGATCTTTGCAGGCAAGCACCAAGAAGCCGAGGCACTCTGCAAAGAGGCACTTTTGGGTATCCCAGAGCGCATCCACTCTTACCAGAGCCTCGGGGATTTGTTTATCGAGCAGACACTTCCCGGCCCGACAAAAAACTACCGGCGTACCTTAGACCTAGACACGGCAGTTGCCAGCACGGCGTTTACGGCTAAGAGTACACGCTTCACCCGCGAGGTCTTCTCCAGCGCCCCCGATGACGTGCTCATTGTCCGCTTTCACACCGATGCACCCGAGAGCCTGAACCTCAAGATTCGCCTCGCACGCGCTGCCAAAGACGCGAATCAGACCTTGGAGATCAAGGCCATGGGCCGCGATAGCCTGGCGTTGCGTGGCCAGATCGAGCGCGAGGGCAGGGGGCTTCACTTTGCCTGCTTTGTCCGTGCCCGAGTTGAGGGCGGCTTGGTCAAGGCCACCGACGACACGATCCAGATCGTGGATGCAACCGTAGTGACGCTCTTTCTGACGGCCCGAACGAGCTGGCAGGCACGCAACCCCGAGGACGCGCAAACCACGCTAGAAGATGCCTTTCATCGCCCCACCACTGAGCTGATTGCCCGCCACCAGGCCGAGCACCAGCGGCTCTTCCGGCGCACGGAACTCTCACTTCCCGCCACGCAGGCTAAGCTGCCCACCGACAAGCGCCTCAAAGAATTTCCTGAAGACCCCGGACTGGCGGCGCTGTACTTCCACTACGGGCGCTACTTGCTCCTCTCCAGCTCCCGCTCCGAGAACCTGCCCGCCAATCTGCAAGGGCTCTGGTGTGAGCACATGAAAGCCCCGTGGAATAGCGACTACCACACCAATATCAACCTCCAGATGAACTACTGGCCCGCCGAAGTGACCAGCCTCTCGGACTGCCACGAGGCGCTTTTTGCCTATACCGAGAGCTTGGTCGCTCCCGGCAGAGAGTTCGTCCAAAAACACTACGGCTTCAAGCGGGGCTGGGTGGTGCACCATCTCTCGGATATCTTTGGTTTTGTCGCGCCCGCCGACGGGATCTGGGGGCTCTGGCCACTGGGTGCAGCGTGGCTCTGTCAGCACCTCTTTGAGCACTGGCGCTTCGCTCCCGAAAAACAGAAGCACCTCAAGCGGATCTATCCGATTCTGAAAGGTGCGTCGGAGTTTTTGCTGGACTTTGCCGTCGTGGGGCCAGACGGAAAGCTCACCACGTGCCCGTCGCAGTCGCCGGAGAATAGATTCCGCACAAAAGAGGGCGAGGAGTCTTGGTTCACCTACGGCGCAACGATGGACCTCCAGATCATCCGTGAGTGCTGGGAGAACACGCTGGCCGTGGCGCAGCTCCTTGGCACCGATGACAGCTTCCAGAGCGAGCTAGAGCGTGCCCTTGGAAACCTCGCCCCGCTACAAATTTCTCCCCGCGATGGCCGTCTACAGGAGTGGCAAGAAGACTACGACGAGCCCGAGCCGGGCCACCGGCATATCAGTCATGCGTATGCTTTCTACCCCGGCAATGCCATCACGCTCCGAGGCACCCCCGAGCTGGCCGAGGCGCTGAAGAAGACCATCGTGGCCCGACTAGCGCATGGCGGCGGGCACACCGGCTGGAGCCGTGCGTGGTTGCTCTGCCTCGCGGCGCGCTTCGAGGACGGCAAGGCCGTGGGCGAGCATCTGCAAGCCCTCTTTACCCAGTGCACGCTCCCCAATCTCTTCGACTCCCACCCACCTTTTCAGATCGATGGCAACTTCGGCGCGACAGCGGGAATCGCGGAGTGTCTTCTCCAGAGCCACGCCTACGAAGTGCATCTCCTACCAGCTCTGCCGCCTGATTGGAAATCAGGCAGCATCACGGGCCTGCGGGCACGCGGCGGGATCACGGTGGAGTCGCTCGCGTGGGCAGAGGGCAAGCTCACACAAGCCACTCTGGTCGCAAGCCACACCCTCAAAGTCCCCGTACGCGTTCAGGGCTCAGCGCACACCAAGCTCATCACGCTTCCTGCCGGAAAATCCGTGGTGATTAAGGGGTAAGCTTTCCGAGCCCCACGATCACGGCTTCACGCAAGTCGCCGCCGACACTGAGGCGGCTTGCGTCTATTTTGAGTGTCCCCGTGGCCGTAAAGTCCACCAGCGCAACCGTGTAGAGCTTCGCGGGATCGCTTACGGGGGCGCTCAGGATCAGGCCCTTGTTCTTCTGCTTTAGCTCGGTCAGCTCCGCGCCGGTCATCGTCAGAGTGGCGACTTTATTCTTAAAAGGCATCACGGCCCAGATATCGTAGCGGGTGAGCGTCTCGGTGCGGAAGGCATCGAAGAATCCATCGCCCTCTACATGGAGCCCAATTTCCGCGTTGGTTGCTTTGGCGAGCGCCAGAGCCACCGCCTCGCTCGTGTGGCGCGTGCGCTCGTCGGGTGTGGCCCCCAGAAAGCGCTTTGGCAAGAGCACCGTGGGGCCGTTCTTTAGCGGCGCAGCGTAGGCATCCGCGACCGCTTTCACGTCTTTTGCCTCTTTGAGCTTTGAGGTAATGGGGAGCAAGGTGTAGTCGTAGCTCGCCAGCTTCCAGCCACCGGCAGGCGTTTTGGCAAAGTGTAGGTCGAACTTTCCGAGATTCACTCCAAACTCGCCGGTCTGGACAATCGGAACCCCGTTGACCTCGACCGCCTTGTACAGAAACGTGTGCGAGTCCCCGCCGACAATCGCATCAATGCCCGGCACCTCTGCGATTTTCTTATCGTCGTCCACGCCCACGTGCGTCAGCGCCACCAGCACATCGCAGTTCTTACGGACAACTGGCACCCACTTTTTGGCCGCCTCGACCGGATCGCCGACCCACCAGCCCTTCAC
>NZ_CBAYMC010000175.1:0-9637 GCF_964826245.1 Armatimonas sp.
GAACTTTAGGGTAAACTTTGTCGAATCTTGTAGACTCGATTGTGGAAGAGCGTAGTCAGGGTCATCGAAGACGCGTCTTGATCACGAGAGGGTACAACCTTTTAGGAATGGAGAATTATCATGGCATACGGTCATGTATCGAAAAAAAACGGGGTAACGTATTTCTTGCACGCACGTGTCACCCCAACAGCTAACGGAACGCGTACAATGTATTTCTTTGCTAAAGAAGTGAAGGCCGCTGACGATATTACCAAGGCACTGGATGCTGTTCCGGCAGGGTATCTAGTAGTTGAGAGTGAAGCGACGGGTCTGCCTCTTTTGAAGAAGGCGTAATCGCACTTTCTTTCTCAGTTTGTAAAAGAGCCTAGGAGCAAATCGCTCCCAGGCTCTTTTTGTTTACCGTCCTAGTGTGAGATCCGTGAAGGGGATGCGGCCATCTCCCGTGAGCGGGGCGACGCCATCCCACTTGGTAATGGCTTTGCGGCGTAGCTCAATTTTCTTCAGTGCGACGGCTTTATCCCCCGCTTCTCCGAGGAGGCGGTTAACTTCCGCTTGTTCTTTGGCCTTGGTCTGGATAGTCTCTGCCTCTACGGTGGCACGTTTTAAGGTCACTTGCGCGGTGTCGAGCTCCGTGCGAACGGAGATGCGCTCATTGACTTTTTGCTTGACTTCCTCAGGTGGGTAGACCTCACCGGTAAAGACATCATCTACCGTTAAGCCCCATGCAGCAAGCTTCGGAATCAGAATTGTCTTGACTCGCTGGCCGAACTGGGCGCGTTCTTTGCTGGTGAGTTCAAAGACACTTTTCTGACCGCCAACACTGTTGACGGCCCAGTTGGTGGCGGGGCGGATGAACTCTGTCTGGATTTGCTGAATGTCATTGGTACCGAAGTTTTTATAGACGGTCATTACATTGGCAGGGTCCACGTGGTAGCTTACCGTGACATCCACGGGAAGGATCGCCCCCTCGTTCGTGGAGCACTGGATGGAGTCGTTGCCTGCTCGCTCTGCGCCCCCGTGTCCGCCGCGTGTGTAGGTCGCGTTACGGATATTGGTGGGGTAGAGCACCAGGCGCTGGCGAGGAAGTACCCAGACCACTTGGGGCTTGAGGAGCTTCTCCTCGGTGCCACTCGCCGACGAAAACTTGACTCCGACTTGGGCGGGAGGAATCTCGCGGGCACAGCCGACCAGAAGCGGCAGAGCAAGAAGTATCAGTAAAGAAGAGCGTCTCATTGTCCATTTTCTCCTTGGGAATTTGATTTTGCGGCGGGAGCGGCTGCGCGGCGGTTGCTGAGAGCGGCTAGGGTGCTTCCATCGAGAATCATGGTCTGGTTTCCTCCGGCCCGGATCTCGGGGAGGTGGCCATCCCACTTCTCGATCGCTTCTTCATCAGCCTGGAGCTGGAGCTGTTCAAGTCCCTTGTCTTTGGCGGTGGCGCTGGTGAGCTGTGTGGCGGTCATTCGGGCCTGTGCGGTGATTACGTTGGTCTTGCGACTGACTTCGGCGATCTGTCTGCGGAGCACGGCAATATCGTACTCGGTGTACTGGTTGACACGCCGCGTGATTTTTTCTGCCGTCTCCGGAGCGGGAAAAGCTGTGAGGAGCATCAGGGAGTCTATGGAGATTCCATTGGTTGCCATGCGTTTTTTGAGCGACTCCGTGGCGAGCTGGCAGAACTCTTGGCGCTTGGGGCCCATGAGCTCAAAGACATCGTACTTAGGCCCAATCTCATTGACCACGTCTTTAATGGCGCGGCGGAGGTGATTGGCCTGGATAGTCTCCACATCAATGGGGCCGAAGCTATTGAAGACTTGGATGGCGCTCTCCTCACGAATTCGGTAGATCACGCACACATCAAATGTGGTGTTGGCATTGTCGCTGGTGGTGATTAAAATTCCATCAGCAACTTTCTGCTCCCCCTCCTCTACATCCTGGACGTACTTGGCGCTCATCAGCTTGGTGGGGAACACGTAGAGCCGCTGTCGCCAGCCAACAAAGACGCGTCCCGGCTTGAGCGGCTTGGGCTGCACCCCTGAGCTGGCATCGTAGAGAATTCCCACAAACCCGGCATCTATCCACGCCGAGCGAGACTCGATAAAGCCCCAGATCGCAAGCCCCGCGACCACCAAGCCGCCAAAACTTGCTGCGAATGTCTTAAATTTCATTTTTCTTGTCTTCCCAATGGAACCTGTTGTGGCTCTTGCGCCTCATCTTCGTGGAGGTAGATGCGTACTTCGCGCTCCGCTTCTTTTCGTTGCTCCACTTCTTTTTTTGCCTCAAGCTCCGCCCGGCGGTCTCGCTCTATCCAGGCGATAAAGTACCGTCCGGCTCGTCGAAGCTGAGCGCGGAGCGCCCACGCGAGAGCCCCTAAGACTCCTAGCGCGAGTAGCAAGGCTAGCAAGTAGGTTTCAAGTACCATGGAATCACTTTCTTCTTTTCGACCCGCACTCCACGGGGTCGGTTGCATCTCTGAAGATATTTAAGCAAAAATACGAACATCTCGCTAGAGTGCGAATGCCCATTGACGTAGTGTATCCCTATGGGATAAAATAGACGGCATAGGGTTTTTCCGCAGGAAAGGGTAAAACAAGAGTATGGCACGAATTCTGGCCGTGGACGATGAGCCCAATATCGTCCGATTGATTCAGGTGAACTTAGAGCGTATGGGCTACACCGTCGAGACCGCTAATAATGGCGTTCAGGCGCTGGAGAAAATTCATGCGAACCGTCCGGATTTGGTCGTCTCAGACGTCATGATGCCGGAGATGGATGGGTTTGAGCTACTGGCATCCATTCGTCGTGACCCGGCGCTGGCAGAGCTTCCGGTGATCATGTTGACCGCTAAGACCCAGGATAAGGATGTCCTACGTGGTTACTCGGGGGGGGCAGATATGTACCTCACCAAGCCGTTTAACCCGATGGAACTAATTTCCTTCGTGAAGCGTATACTACAGACATCCGCCGAGGGCGATGGGCGCTACAAAATCTAAGTGGGTCTCTCGTTAAAATGAGTCTCACAAGGCCCCCGCGTCTATTCGCGGGGGCTTTTTGTTTTTTTCGCGAATCTGAGGCAGCTGCCTCGTCTTACTGTGCGGAGGTTACTCAATGTCAAACCGAAGTCGTCTTTCGATTTTTGCTCTGACCGGCGGGCTTATCGCCTGCGCTGTCCCGTTTTCTGCTCGCCTCGTCGCACGCGAGCCTGCCGCTCGCTTGCAAGAAGGCCGTGATACCGCTCAGTCTCTGGAAGTTGCCTTCACGCAGCTTGCCGAGAGCATGGGGCCTAGTGCTGTCTCCATCAGCGCCGTGGCTGAGGTGCCTCGAAGCCGGTCGCCTTTTGAGCAGTTTCTAGGGCCAGATGCGCCACAGACTCCCGGACAAGGTCAGCGCCGTCGCCGTCCCAACACTCCAGCACCTGCTCCCGCTCCTGGGGCAAGTGGGGATGAGGCAGACGATACCGTTCTGCGTCCCGTGGGGGGCTCGGGGGTGATTATCCGTAGCGATGGCTATATCCTCACCAACGACCATGTGGTTGAGAAGGCCCGCGATGGGAAAGTGAAAGTCAAGCTCTCCAGTGGCGAGACCTTCACTGGCAAGGTCTTCCGTGACTCACGCTCTGACTTGGCTGTCGTGAAGATAGACGCGGGTCGCGCCTTGCCCGCGGTTAAGTTCGCCGACTCAGGGCGCATCAAAGTCGGACAGTGGGCCATCGCCATTGGCTCACCGTTTGGGCAAGACAACACGGTCACGACGGGAATTGTCTCTGCACTCCAGCGCAAGTCCACGATTGGTGGGCCGCTGGACGGGCGCTACTACCCCGAGCTGATCCAGACCGATGCTTCCATCAACCCCGGCAACTCCGGTGGGCCACTCTTCAATATCAAAGGCGAGCTGATCGGCATCAATGTCGGAATCGACACGCCTTCGGGGGGGAGTGTGGGAATCGGCTTTGCCATCCCCGCCAACACGGCGCGCCTTGTCTCGGAGCAGCTTATTGCCCAAGGCAAAGTGACTCGTGGCTTCCTGGGAATGAACCCCACGAATATCGAGCCTGAGATCAAGCAGGCACTGAAGCTCTCAGCGGGTGCCTATGTCTCCCAGGTCACAGGTGGAGAGCCTGCCGACATGGCAGGTCTGGAGCCGGGGGATGTGATTACCCGCTTTGGAACCAACGATGTCCGCGATGAAGTGAGCCTGCGCAATGCGATTGCGACCACCAAGCCGGGAACCAAAGTGCCGATTCTGGTGAGCCGTGCCGGTAAAGAGCTGACTCTGAGTGCAACCTTAAAGGAGCTACCTGATGAGCGCTCAGCCACAGCAAAAACAGCGACGAACCGAAAGCCGGCACAGCCGCTAGAGGCAACTCTGGAGCCACTGGATGCAGAGATTCGCACGGAGCTGAAGCTGGAAGAGGCCGTTAAGGGCGTTTTCGTGACGGAAGTCAAGAGCGGCACACCGACCGATGAGGCCGGGCTCTCGCGTGGCATGATTATCCAGAGTGTCAATGGAACCTCGGTCGCCACGGTTGAGGAGCTGAAAAAAGTGGCAAGCACCGTGCGCTCGGGTGGTATCGTGATGCTTCGCGTCCTGCTTCCCAGTCGTACGGGTAAGCCCAGCCGGGCCGCGATCAATGTGCCCGTGCCATAAGAAGCCCAAAAAAGCAAACCGCCGGGTCGCTTGCGACCCGGCGGTTGGTTTTTCTGAGCTTAGCGCCGCCGCTGCTGCCCCCCGCCTTGGCCAAACAGCCCTCGTCCACCAAGCGGACCCAAGCCACTGCCAGATCCAAATTGGCCGCCTTGGCCGAGCTGTCCTGTCTGGCCACCGCCGTGTCCTAGCAGGCCATTGCCTGAGGAAACTCCCTGACCTCCCCTCTGACGTGTGAACTGTGGGATAGTAATGATGCCCGGTAGGATTCCCGCGAGGTCTGCCGGATCGAGATAGGTCAGGTTGAGCCGCTCGTAGCGTTCGGTGGTGCTCGCAGGCTCGCTACTGATGGGCTCTGAAGTTGCCGAAGAGGCAGCAGGCACGGTGCGGGGCTTGACAACCAAGACGCCGTTCTCTTTGGTGTAGGTCAGGGGCAGTGAGCTTGCCCGCATGACGAGCTTAAGGGCGCTCTCAAATGGCTGATCCGAGATCTTGAGTGTCACAAAGCCTGCGACGGCATTGTCAATGATGTAGTTCTTGAGCCCCGCTTGCTTGAAGATCGCCTCCAGAGTGCTCCGAACAGGCGCATCCTGAAGGTCTACCGAGATGGCCGGATCGTTTCCTGATAGCTGTGCCAAGACGGGGCGTGGAGCCGCCGCTAGGGTAAGCGAGAGTGCGATTGTTGCAATAGTACTGAATTTCATACGAGTCTCCTGTGTGGTGAAGTTATTTAGTAGGACTCTTGCTTTGGCGACTATCTTCAAAGAAAAGCGGACATGGCCTCACTGGCGAGAAAAAGTCCCTTGGGCTCCGTAAGTCGCAGGTGATCTCCGACGCTCTCTACCAAGCCTTGCGCCATGAGAGTTGCAATCGCTTCTGCCCAGCGCTCCTCGGCACGCACGCCAAAGCGCTGTGCAAACGCCTCCAGATCAACTCCCTCGGCGAGGCGCAAGCCCAGCATCATGGTCTCACCCATGGTCTCGTCTTGCGAGAGCTGCTCACTCTCACAAATCAGTGGCTTTCCGCTCAGTGCCGCGTCAATATAGGCCGACGGGCGACGGATATTGACCGAGCGTACGCCGTCTAAGTAGCCTGTTGCGCCCGCTCCAAAGCCGTAGTAGCTCTCGTTGCGCCAGTAGAGACGGTTGTGGCGGCAGGCAAAACCGGGGCGTGCGTAGTTGCTGACCTCGTAGCGCCTCAGGCCCGCTTTTTGTGCCCGCTCCAGCGCTCGCCCAAACATCGTCGCCTCCGCGCTCTCGGCAGGGAGGGGGAGCTTGCCACGCTCGCGCCGAGCAAAAAACGGGGTGCCTTCTTCCACGATAAGGCCGTAGATCGAGAGATGCGGGACTTCGAGCTCTAGCGCGGTTGCCAGCGTGCGCTCAAAGTCCGCGACGGTCTGGCGGGGAAGGCCAAACATCAGGTCGAGGGAGAGGTTCTCAAAGCCCGCTGCTCGGGCGTGCTTCAGCGCGGTTTTCGCATCGTCGCCGCTGTGCTCGCGGTCAATGAGCTTGAGTAGCTTATCGTTGAAGGTCTGGACGCCAAACGAGATCCGGTTAAAGCCCGCCTCGCGAAGCTTTGTCAGATAGCGCTCGTCGGCATCGGCAGGGTTTGCCTCCAGCGAGACCTCGGCTCCCGGCGCAAGCGGCAGGAGCGCCAGAATCTGCGCTAGGGCCTCGGCAGAAAGCTGTGTGGGCGTGCCTCCGCCAAAGAAAACGGTCTGCAAGCCCCCCCCGCCCCCCAAATTGGGGGTGCTAATCTCTATCTCGCGGCAGAGCGCCTTGACATACTGCGCCTTCGTGCCGTCTTTGTAGCCCGAGTAGGCATTAAAATCGCAGTAGCCGCACTTGCGGGCACAGAAGGGGATATGAACATAGGCTCCCGATGGGGTCATAGAGAAAGCGTATCACACGTCGGGGAGGGACAGTGTTGATAGCCAGCTTTGGAGCTGCGTTATCTCTTGAAATCCGACCCGCCGTGCGAGCTCTTGGCCTCGCTGAAAGACCAAGACCGTGGGCGTGTTTTGGAAACCCAGCTCCCGGTAAAGCTCAAAGTTCGCTTCCAGATCGGCAGCTCTGTATTGCGGACTTTATTTGCGCTTGCTCGGAAGGACATGATTTATTCGTCGAAGAGCCTTTTTCACGCGCCAAAAACTACGGATGGGCATTTGGGCCTCCTAAGAAAAAAGCCCACTCGAAACTTTCGAGCGGGCTTCCTGACTATGACGTCTACCCGAAGATGTTGTACTTCTCTTGGAGCACATCACACGACGAGCGCACGAGGGCGGCGGACTTGGCGACGCCTGCTTTCTCTTCGTCGGTGAGGGGCACTTCGATGATCTTCTCGATGCCGTTTGCACCGAGCATGGTTGGGACACCGAAGAATGTGCCGGAGACGCCGTACTCGCCCTCTAGCAGGCAGGAGCAGGGGAGGATGCGCTTCTTGTCCTTGAGGATCGCCTCGACCATCTCGACGGTGGCGGCGGCGGGAGCGTAGTAGGCAGAGCCTTTTTCGAGCAGCGCGACGATCTCCGCGCCGCCTTTTTTGGCACGCTCGACAATGGTGCTGAGCCTGTCCTCGGGGATGAAGTGGGTCACCGGGATGCCCGCCACAGTCGTGTAGCTGGGAAGTGGCACCATTTCGTCGCCGTGGCCGCCGAGCAGCATGGCTTGGATGTCCTCCACCGAGCAGCCGATCTCTTTGGCTAAGAACGTCCGGTAGCGTGCGGTGTCTAAGACGCCGCCCTGGCCGATGACGCGGTTCTTCGGGAAGCCCGAGACCTTCCATGCCAGAGTCGCCATGGTGTCCATGGGGTTGTTGACGATTAGCACGATCGAGTTGGGGGCGTACTGCTTGATCTTCTCAACATTGCTGGCCGTGATATCTGCGTTCACGGCCACTAAATCTTCACGGGTCATGCCGGGCTTGCGAGGCGCACCCGACGTGAGAATCACAATGTCGGAGCCTTCCATCGCGGCGAAGTCATCGCCACCCGTAATATCCAGATCGTAGCCCTCGACCGGCCCCGCCTGGAGCAGGTCAAGTGCCTTGCCCTTGGCGACACCGCCGAAGATATCAATCAAAACGACGTCAGCTAATTCTTTGGAGGCGATCCAGTGAGCACAGGTTGAGCCGACAAAACCCGCACCGATAATCGAAACTTTCTTGCGCATAGCGGTTTATTGTACCTTCAAATAGGATAAAATTGATGCATATTCACCGTTGGACGGTTGAACGGATAATCGGGCGGCGATTCACGGACGGGCGGCTAAAGCGGCCCGCTGTTGCGGCAAGGAGGCTAAAGCCCCCTCAGGCCCATTTATGGGTCTTGCCGCAACAGCAGGCTCATTTATGTGCCTGGGAGAAATAATGAGCGATCATTTTTGTAAGCGAACACGACGAGAGTTTCTGTGGGAGGCCGGGGCGGGCTTCACGGGGCTCGCCCTCAGCGGGATGCTGGGTATGGACGGCTTCCTGCCCAAGCGAGCCGAGGCTAACACTGCCTCCCCCAATCTTGGGGGCGGGGGGGGGGCAAAGAAAGCCAAGAGCGTCATTTTCTTGTTCATGTACGGTGGTCCGTCGCAAGTGGACACGTTCGACTACAAGCCCGAGCTGGTCAAAGGCGACGGCAAGACCGTCAATATCAAGAGTTTTCGCCAGGCGGGCAAGACCATTCCCCTGACCCTGATGGGGCCGAAGTGGAAGTTCAAGCAGTACGGCCAGTGCGGCAAGTACGTCTCCGATTTGTTTCCTAACGTCGGGGCCATGTCCGATGACATTGCGTATCTACACTCCGTCTACTCCGACTCCCCGATCCACGGCTCCGCGATGCTCCAGATGAACTCGGGCAAGATCCTCTCGGGCTCGCCTAGCCTGGGAACCTGGGTCAACTACGGCCTGGGCTTCGATGCGAAAGAGCTTCCCGGCTTTGTCGTGATGCTCGACACCACGGGCGGCCCGATCTCCGGTGCGAAGAACTGGGCCAGTGGCTACATGCCCGCCAAGTTCCAAGGAACCGTTCTGCGCTCCGCAGGCGACCCGATTCTAGATCTCTCCCGTCCGCAGGGCATGGCCCCCGAGCTCCAGCGCGAGCTGCTCAATGCCATCGGTGATCTGAACCAAGCGCACCGCAAGCCCCGCGAGGACAACTCGAATCTGGCGGCCCGTGTCGCCAGCTACGAGCTTGCCTTCCAGATGCAGCGCACCGCCCCTGAGGCCGTCGATATTAGCAAGGAACCGGACTCTATCAAAGAGCTTTATGGCCTCAACGACGCTGCGACCAAAGATTTCGGGTTTCGATGTTTACTGGCCCGGCGCATGGTCGAGCGCGGCGTCCCATTTATCCAGCTCTATGCGGGCGGCGGCAATACGGACTTTCTGAACTTCTGGGATGCGCACGGCAATCTTGTCCCCAACCACAACCGCAATGCTGGGCGCGTGGACAAGCCGATTGCGGGATTATTAAAAGACCTCAAGCAGCGCGGCCTCTTAGATGAAACTCTGGTCGTCTGGGGCGGAGAGTTTGGGCGCACCGCGCATGCCACCGGAGATGGCCGCGACCACAACTCCTACGGCTTCACGATGTGGATGGCAGGCGGCGGCATTAAAGGCGGAGTCAGCTACGGCGAGAGCGACGAGCTCGGTTATGCGGCGGCGGTCAACCCCACTCCCGTCAAGCGCGTCCACGCCACGATCTTGCATCAGCTCGGCCTCGATCCCAATAACCTCACGTATTTCTACGGTGGGCTGAGCCAGAAGCTTGTTGGGGTAGAAGGCGCAGAGCCGATTAAAGAGATCATTGCTTAAACGTGATAAATCCGTCATAGCGCGTAGGGATTTTAAAATAAATTCTCACCTTACGCAGTGCCGAGTTGATAAAATGGGTTTGGCCCCATGACGGCCTGAAAAGCCCATGACGACTTCGCGCCTACTCGACCTCTACACGGACTATCTGCTCTGTTCCTTCGGGCAGACAACAGCCACCGGACTTGCCGCATTG
>NZ_CBAYMC010000176.1:0-9595 GCF_964826245.1 Armatimonas sp.
AGAGAAGTCATCAAGTTCCGAACCGGGATAGATTCGCGAGTCTTCATCACAATTCCTTCTGTACCTGCCTCTGTTTTTTTGTCCCACCACGCGCCCAGCTCCTTCACTTGTGAAGGATCGCTTGGGGAAAGCGTCCGAAACTCAGTTGCGACAACTCTCTCTGAGACGACGGCAGGGCGTGCGAGGGTCTGCATGTGCCAGAGATGATCTTGCTCCAGTAGCGTGCGCCCCTCGGCAGCCAATAGCTGGGCTTGGTACGCCGCGAGCCGGGTTTCTCTCTCTCGCAAGCGTTGTGCCAGAGCGCTACATTCGGCAATTTCACGCGACGTTGCCTGCTCTGTCAGGCTGCGTGCCGCGCTCAAGCGTACGGCCCCTGCGACCCCCACGGGTGCGTATTGCTGTTGTAACAATCCCTGCACTTTTGCGTTCCAGGGAAGTAGCTCGCTGTCTAAAATCAGCCAGTCAGTTTCTAGCTCCTGCCAGAGCTCTGTCTCCGTAAGCGCCTCGCGTAGCTCTGCAAAGCGATTCTGCGCCACGGCTTCGTCCCGGTAGACAATCACGACCGCGCGGCTGCCCATGTGCTTTTCCTGGCAGATGATCTCGTCGAAGCCGCTCTTGGCAAAGTAGGCACAAGCCTCTTCGGGGCGCTCTAAGGAACCCTCGATGAGGCAGAACTCTCGGACGGCACGGCTCGCTCGACCAATCAAATCCTCCAGAAGCGGCTTGGGGGCATGCTCTTGTACATTACAGACAACGCCGTGCAAGTAGTCCGACGACAGCACTTCCGTCGGCAAAAAATGTGTTTTTGCGAAGGTGCTCTTGCCGCTGCCACTCGCGCCGATAAGAACAACGAGCGCGAAATCTGGTAGGTCTACTTGCATAGGGGAAGTGACATCATACCACAGTCGTTTCTGCTTTCGAAACATATCGGAAATAATTTAATGATTTTCCGTGCAATTATGTGTCTGTACTCAACGAAGCGGGTTAGTGCCCGGAGAGCGGGTGGGATCAGTAGCCTGTCCCACTCGGACTCGCACACCTTGCGGAGGCGGTGGAGATTTCGTGGAACCAGAGCTTAAAAGTGGTAAGTGACTTTCTCTGTGCCTTCGTCGATCTGAAGCTTCTGACGCTGGATCAGCTCCGCGATAACAGGAGGCACTGCCTCGGGCGCTACCTTCAGACGGTTACCAATAAAGTTCTCCAGAGGCTTGCGCTTGGTGGGGCGAGCTTTGGGGTAAGTCAGAAGCACTTTGAGGATATCCTCGGCTCCTGAGGGGGGAGCTACTTTCGCAGGCAGCTCGGTTTTCGGAGTAGGTTCGGCAATAAGGTCGGTGAGGCTCTCAATGCGACAGCAACGCCGTGAGCCACGGGTGACATGCTGGGCGAGTGCATCGAAGCCCTTGTCTTTGGTGAGGATCGTAACGTGGCGCGTTGGGTTGTTAGTGAGGTACTTGCCTAGCTCATAGGCGAGGATAAAGTCTGCGGCATTTTCTCCGCTTTGTCTGACCTTGATCCACTCCACTCGTGTTCCCAGAGGCTGAAGCGCACAGACAAGATCGAATGGAATGCTGCCTTGCTGCTTCCCGACAAAGATCAGAACACGGGCCTGCTCTGGGATGTGCTTGAAATCTGTCGGGATAATGTTCTCAAAATCAATGAGGATCAGCTGGGACATGAAGGCAGATTCGCGAATGTTTCTGAGATCTCCTCCCAATTCTGGAGGAACAAACAGGTCAGGTTTTACGACAAAGTTGGTAAAATAGGTTTATGCGCAAGTTTATGGCAGTACTGCCTCTGATTGGGCTTCTTGCTGTTGGCTCTCTGGGGGCGTCGGGGCAGAAGGCGGAGAACACAAAGAATGCAAAGCCGGTCAGCTTCCGAGAGGAAGTGGAGCCACTCCTTAAAGCCGACTGCACGGGCTGCCATAGTGGCGAGGCGAAGCAGGGCGGCTTTTCGGTGGAGGGCACGGCGCTCTTTGTGGGAGGAACGGCCTTTGGCAAAAAAGTGATCGTCCCTGGTAAGCCTGCCGCGAGTGCGCTGATCGGCTACCTGCGTGGCAAGCACCAGCCGCAGATGCCCATTGGGATGCCGCCGCTCAAAGAGGCGCAGATTCAGACTATCGAGCGCTGGATCACACAAGGGGCAAAAGTGGACGAGGCAAAGCTGGGCTGGCCCTACCTCGCGCCGACAAATCCCGCAAGCCCTAAGCTCAAGAACCCGGTGCTGCGCGACGAGTGGGTCAAAAATCCGATAGATGCCTTTGTGCTGGCAAAGCTGGAGGAAAAAAAGCTCTTTCCTAGCCCGCCCGCCGATAAGACCACGCTCCTACGCCGCGTCTACTTAGACTTAGTGGGCCTGCCCCCGACCCCACAAGAAACCGATACGTTTCTCTCGGACAGTGCGCCGGATGCCTACGAGAAGCTCTTAGATCAGCTACTTGCGGACCCGCGCTACGGGGAGCGCTGGGGACGGCACTGGCTGGATCTGGTGCGCTTTGCCGAAACACATGGCTTTGAGGCCGACAATATCCGCTCCCGTGCCTGGCGCTACCGGGACTATGTGATCCGCAGCTTCAACGCCGACAAGCCCTACGATCAGTTTCTCAGCGAGCAGCTTGCGGGGGACTTGCTCCCCAATCGAACCGCTGACTCCGTTATCGCCACGGGGTTTGCACGCCTGGGCTCCTGGGACGAGCTCTCGCGCGATCCCGAGGGACGCTGGCAGGACTATCTCAACGATGCCACAGACACGGTCGGCGCGGTGATGCTGGGGATGACCGTGGGCTGTGCGCGCTGCCACGACCATAAATACGACAAGATCACCGCAAAAGACTACTACAAGCTCCAGGCGTTCTTTGCCAACACGCGCTGGTCCGACGAGCGCCTGCCTGGTGAAGTGGATAGCCCCACGCTGATCGCACGCCGCAATGCCCTCCAAGAGCAGCTCAAGGAAAAACGCGCCCAGCAGGAAGCGGAGCGAGCCGAAAAAGGCGACACGGAGGAGCCCAAGCGCAAGCGCAAAAAAGAGGGAGTCGAGGCGGAGATCGACACGCTGAATCGTGAGCTCGGGCCGATTGATAGCGTTGCGGAGGCCGTCACGGACAAAAACCAGAAGCCCATTACCCATAAAGTGCTGGTGCGCGGGAGCCTCGCCACGCCGGGTGAGACGGTAAAGCCAGGCTACATCACGAGCTTCTGTGGCGATAAAGAAGAAGAAGTGACCACGGGCAAGGCGCGGCTGGAGCTGGCACGTTGGGTCGCTAGTCCACAGAATCCAATGACGGCGCGGGTGATCGCCAACCGGCTCTGGCAGCACCACTTTGGTCAGGGAATTGTCGCGACTCCCTCGGACTTTGGTCGCAACGGTGCCAAGCCGACCCACCCGGAGCTGCTGGACTGGCTGGCAAATGATCTTATCCGGAGTGGCTGGAGCCTGAAGAAGCTCCACAAAACAATTCTGACCAGCGCAACCTATCGGCAAAGTGTTGGGGCCAATCCCATCGCGGCCAAGCTCGATCCCGCAAACACACTTCTCTGGCGACAGCGGCGGCAGCGACTTGAGGGCGAGGCGATCCGAGACTCCATGCTTGCGGTCTCAGGGCAGCTCAACCCACAGATGGCCGGGCCGAGCATCTACCCGCGTGTCTCGGGCGAGGTGCTCGCGACCGGCTCAACACATAAATGGGGGAACTCTCCCGAGGACCAGCAGCGCCGTCGGACGGTCTATGTCTTCCAGCGCCGCTCGCTCTCACTCCCCATGACTGAGGTGTTTGATGGCCCGGACATGGTCAACACCTGCCCCAAGCGCCAGGCCACCACGATCGCACCGCAGGCTCTGGCGATGTTCAACGGCGAGTTTGGCTGGGAGCAAGCACGCCACTTCGCCCAGCGCGTCGCCAAGGAGGCCGGAGGCGATCCCTCGGCGCAAGTGACTCTTGCCTATCGCCTCGCGCTGGTGCGCAAGCCGACGCCTACACAGCTCGCACAGGCGACTGCATTTCTTGCCAAAAAAGCCGAGCTTCACCGCGCTGAGACGAAAGCCAGCCCCGAGCAAGCCGCCCTTGCCGATTTCTGTCATGTCCTGTTCAATACCAATGAGTTCCTCTATGCCGACTAGCCCACACTTCACCCGCTCGACATCCCGTCGCGACTTTCTTGCTCGCGCCGGAGTCGGTTTTGGTGCGCTTGCTTTGAGCGCACTTCTCGCCGATGAGGCACAGGCGCAGACGGTCAAGAAGTCACACTACCCGGCCAAGGCCAAGTCGGTGATCTTTTTATTCATGTATGGTGGCCCGAGCCAGATGGATACGTTTGATCCCAAGCCCGGCCTCGATAAATACCATGGCAAGACCATGAGTGTCGCCTTGCCCTCTGCCGGGGAGATCAAGACCTTTGGCGGCGGCAACAACGCGCCACTGATGCGTAGCACGATCCCCTTTAAGAAATACGGCAAGAGCGGCATCGAGGTGAGCGACTTCTTCCCCCATGTCGGGGGCTGCGTCGATGACATCTGCTTCGTACGCTCGGTCTTTGGCAACTCCAACAACCACGCCCCGGCGCTCTTTGAGATGAACACGGGGACGATTCTCCAAGGGGCACCGTCGCTGGGAAGCTGGACGACCTACGGCCTTGGCTCGGAGAACCAGAACCTCCCCGGCTTTGTCGTGATGCTCGATCCCCGTGGCGGCCCGATTGGCGGCGCTCCGAACTGGGCGAGTGGCTACATGCCCGCCAGCTACCAGGGAACGGTCTTTCGCCCCAGTGGCGTCCCGATCCTAGACCTCAAGCCTGGTGCGGGAGTCAGCGACGATAACCAAAAGCAGGACCTTGAGTTTCTCGCGCAGCTCAACCACGAGCACCTCACGGCCCGGCCCGGCGATAGCGACCTAGATGCCCGTATCAAGAGCTACGAGCTGGCCTACCGGATGCAGATGGCCGCCCCCGAAGCCGTGGACTTCGCAAAAGAGACGGAGGAAACCAAGGCGCTCTACGGCATAGACAAGCCCGAGACAGCAGATTTTGGGCGCAAGTGCCTCCTGGCGAGGCGCATGGTCGAGCGCGGCGTGCGTTTCATCCAGCTCTACTCGGGTGGGGGGCACGGCGACGATACCTGGGACGCACATGGCAATATCGAGAGCAACCATGGCAAGCACGCGAGGGCGACCGACAAGCCCATTGCGGGCCTGCTCCAAGACCTCAAGCGCCGTGGGCTTTTGGACTCCACTCTGGTGGTCTGGGCGGGCGAGTTTGGGCGCATGCCGATCTCGCAAGGTGGCGCGGGCCGCGATCATAATCCCGGCGTTCAAACGGTCTGGCTAGCGGGGGGAGGCATCAAAGGCGGCACGGTCGTGGGCTCCTCAGACGAGGTCGGCTACAAGGCGGGCGATGATCCACACCCTATCAACGACCTCCACGCGACCATTCTTCACTGCATGGGTCTAGAGCACACGCAACTGACGTATCTCTTCAATGGCCGCAACCAGCGCCTCACCGGCACCGGCGGCACAATAATCAAGAAAGCATTGGTATAAATGAAAACAACGACGATTCTGGCGGCACTGCCGCTGACTGCTATATTGGCGACAAGCGCTCAGGCAAAGCCGCCGTTTGCGGAAAAAGAGGGTATCAAGTGCACCTACTGTCATAGTGGGATGCAGCCCAAGCGCAACTACCGCGGCGACTACTACAAGCTCCATAACCTCTCCTTTGCGGGCTTTGACGATGCCGCCGAGGCGAAAAAAGCGGGTGTGGAGATCGCGCCGCTGGCGGAGCTGAAGCCTAAGAGCCTGACGCCACCTGCGCCCGCCAAGCCCGTGGAGCCACCCAAGCCCAAGTACAACCCCGTCTACCCTGGGCCTGGAGAAGTGGTCTTTGGCGAAGGCCCAGACGGTATCGTGAAAGACGGCAAGCCGGTTGCGAAGGGCTGGACATCGCTCTTTAATGGGAAAGACCTTAAGGGCTGGAACCTTGAGAAAGGCTACTGGTCGGTGGTGGACGGTGCGATTGTGGGAGACAAGAAGGGCAGCACACCCAAGCACCACTATCTCTTCAGTGACATGGACTACTCTGACTTTGAGATGCACATTGATGTGAAGATGGATGGCTACAACTCTGGGGTCTGCACACGCATCAAGCCGACGTCGTTTGATGATGCGCCGGGCTACCAGGTGGACATGGGCGAGGGGTACTGGGGCTGTGTCTGGGACGAGCGCCGCCGTAGCAAGAAGATCTACGACTTCCCCAAGGCCGATGCGGATCAGATTGTCAAGAAGAACGACTGGAACCACTACTACATCCGCCATGTGGGAACCAAGACCGTGATCTACCTCAACGGTGTCAAGACCGCCGACGGCGACGATCCCGAGGCGTTTCTCTCCGGCCCGATTGGCTTCCAGCTCTGCCACGGCAACAACACGGTCGCCAGCTTCAAGAATATCTACATCAAGACGCTCGCCAAGCCCACCAAGGGCACCGCACCCAAGAGCGACATGAACCCCAAGCCGTAGTTTTTGTCCGGCCGATCAGAACGGCCGGACTGAAGAGCCTTCGGCTGCGAAGGCCGTTCCGGCCATAATTTGGTATGGCCGGAACGGCCTTTGTAGCTTTAGCTCTACAGCCATGCCGTTACAATCGGCGTGGCTACCCCGGATACCAGATAACTCGGGGATCTTCTGTGGGACGCTGGTAGTCGTAGGCGGCGTCTATGAGCTTGGCCGTATCGTAGATGGGTTTCCAGCCGAGGAGAAAGCGTGCCTTGGCGTTGTCGAGCCAGGTGGTGTGAAACTCGGTGGTGACTTTTACGCTGGGGAAGCCGCGTGTCTGGGCGAGATACTCCGCCACAAAGCCATAGTCCACGGGCTCGTCCATGCAGATATTAAAGGTCTGCTGGCGAGCCTTTGGATGGTTCAGCGCCGCCAAGATCGCCGTTACCAGATCGCTGACATGCACAAAGTTGCGCTTGATCGGGTTGCCATCGGGATCGCAGAGAACAGGGACCGTCTGGCTGGCCTGGTAGCTGTCCGCCGCCTCAGCCCCGACTAAGTCGCGCCAGCGTGGGCCGCCAAAGACATCGTCGCCGAAGCTCTGCGTGTACTTGAAATCGTCCTTTTCCATGATCCAGGGCGCACGCAAACAGCAGCCGTTGAGGCCGTACTGGATGTAGTACTGCTCCAGCATCACTTCCTCTAGGACTTTCGAAAAAGCATAGCAGCCCTGGTAGGCACTGTGGCGCTGGGTCTCGGTGACGGGGATCGGGTGCGGGTAGACAAAGTGTCCCATGCCCGCGTCGCCGCCGATTAGTACCAGCTGCTCGAACGTCGGGGAGAGCCGCGCCTCTTCGAGTAGCCAGAAGAAGCCCTTGATCGCGACATCCATGATGTCCTCGGGGGTCTCTTTGCAAGTCGCCAGATGGAGCACATGCGTCACGCCGTCTAGCGCCCGCTTGACATCGTCGCGTGACGACATCGAGCCTTTCACCACTTCCACCCGCTCGCTCGTCTCCAGCACCCGGTTGTGGCAGAACGCCCGCACAATCGCCCCACTAAAACGCTCGTCGGCGAGAAACGCCTTCACAAATGTCTGCCCGACTTTTCCCGTCGCACCTGTTACCAAGATTCTCATGCGCGTATAATACCCGCATGATTGCCAAAGCCTTTGCTCTGCTCGTGCTTCTTGCCCTTGCCACGCTTCCCACAGTGGCGCAAGTCACGCCTACGCGCTACGACTGCCTCACGTGGCGCTGTATTGGCCCGTTTCGTGGGGGACGAACCGTCGGGGCCGAGGGCGTGATCTCCCAGCCCAATGTGCTCTTTATCGGGGTGAATAATGGCGGGGTCTGGAAGACGACAGACTACGGCCTGACTTGGAAGCCGATCTTTGATAGCCAGCCCACGGGCAGTGTTGGGTGCCTGGCGGTTGCCCAGAGCCGCCCCAACACGATCTATGTCGGCAGTGGCGAGGGCCTTCAGCGCCCCGATCTCTCAGTGGGCGATGGGGTCTACAAAACCACCGACGGTGGCAAGAGCTGGGTGAACACGGGCCTCAAAGACGGCTTGCAGATCAGCGATATCTGTGTGGATCCGAAGAACCCGGATCGTGCATTCGCGGCAGTGCTGGGCCATCCTTATGGCCCCAATAAAACGCGTGGGCTCTTTCGGACGCTCAATGGTGGCAAGAGCTGGGAGCGCGTGCTCTACAAAGACGAGAACACAGGCGCGGTTGAGGTCGCGCTTGATCCGACCAACCCCAATACGGTCTACTGCTCGCTCTGGGCGGCGCGGCAGGCACCCTGGGAGAATGGGGTTTGGCAGGGAACGACCAGCGGCTTGTTCAAGTCCACGGATGGCGGCACGACCTGGATGGCACTTACCAAGGGCCTGCCAACAACTGCACAGGGCCTCGGGCGGATTGGGTTCTCAGTGTTCGATTCCAAGCGGCTCTACGCCACGGTGGACGCGACCACGGGCGGCGGCATCTACCGCTCTGACGATGGCGGCAAGAGCTGGACCTTCACCAACGGTGAGCCGCGTGTCTGGAGCCGTGGGAGCGACTTTGCTGAGGTGCGCGCCGATCCCAAGCAGCGCGATGTGGTCTATGCCGCCAATACGTCTACCTACAAATCTGTCGATGCGGGGAAGACCTTTGTTTGCATCAAGGGCGCACCTGGTGGCGATGACTACCACACGATCTGGATCAACCCGACCAACCCTCAGATTATTCTGCTGGCCGCGGATCAGGGCGCGACAATCTCCGTGAATGGGGGGGAGACTTGGAGCTCGTGGTACAACCAGCCGACCGCGCAGTTTTATCATGTCAGCACCGACAATCAGTTTCCGTACTGGGTCTACGGTGGCCAGCAAGAGAGCGGCTCGGTAGGGATTGCGAGCCGTGGGCAAGATGGCCAGATCACGTTTCGGGACTGGCATCCGGTCGGGGCCGAGGAGTACGCCTATGTTGCCGCCGACCCGCTCAACCCCGATCTGATTTATGGTTCCAAGGGCAGCAAGTACAATAAAAAGACCGGCGAGGTGACCAGCATTCAGCCCAAAATAGACGGCCTGCGCTACCTACGCACCATGCCGATGCTCTTCTCTGAGGCCGACCCGCACACGCTCTTTCTGGCGAGCAATCGGCTACTCAAGACCCGCGATGGTGGCACAACCTGGGAAGCGATCTCACCCGACCTGAGCCGCGAGACCTGGGATGTCCCCGCATCTTTCGCAGCGGTCTCCCGTGATGGTAAGACCATGCAGCGCCGGGGTGTGATCTACGCCGTCGCACCCTCACCCACAGATATCAACGTGATCTGGTGCGGCACCGACGATGGCCTGCTCTGGCTGACCCAGGACGGCGGCAAGAACTGGACAAACATGACCCCGCCAGAGATTTCGTCGTGGAGCAAGATCGCCCAGCTGGAGGCCAGTCGCTTTGTGCCGGGCCGCGCCTACGCCGCCGTGAACCGCCTGCGCTGCGATGACAACAAGCCCTACATCTATAAGACCGATGACTTTGGTAAGACCTGGAAGCTCATTGTCACCGGTCTGCCTGACAATGCCCCGGTGAACACCGTCCGTGAGGACCCCAAGAAGCCTGGCCTT
>NZ_CBAYMC010000177.1:0-9565 GCF_964826245.1 Armatimonas sp.
TTTAATAAGCAGACCGGCCAGAACCTTAAAGAGTACTTCATGTACATCAATGGCCCCAAGATCCTCAACATGTGGCTCGGGGAGAGCGAGCGCCAAGTGCGGGAGATCTTTGCAACGGCTCGGGAGAAGGCAAAAGATGGTCACCTGGTCTTTATCTTCATTGATGAGGCCGAGTCTATTCTGCGCACTCGAAACTCCGGTCGGTTCACCAATATCTCCAACACCGTGGTGCCCCAGTTCTGCGCCGAGATGGACGGTCTGGTCTCCAGCGCCAATGTCGTGGTGATGCTCACGAGTAACCGCCCGGACTACATTGACCCCGCCATTCTCCGCCCCGAGCGCATTGACCGCCGCGTAAGAGTCAAGCGGCCGGATCGGAAAGCAGCAAAAGATATTCTCTCAATCTACCTGAATGAGAACGTCCCCATGGACTGCGGCCTGATCGAGACCCACAACGGTGACAAGCATGCCGCCGCCGCCGAGCTGGTAGACAACACGGTCGCGAACCTCTGGCGAAAAGATGCGGACACCGAGTTTCTCGATGTCTTCAACCGCAACGGCGGGACGGAGCGGCTCTACTGGAAAGACTTAGTCTCCGGTGCGCTTCTCAGCTCACTCGTGGAGCGGGCCAAGGACTTCGCCATCAAGCGGGCGATTGCCACCGGCAACCACTCCGAGGGCCTGACCCAAGACGATCTCTACAAAGCCCTTGCGCTGGAGTTCAAGGAAAACGAGATCTTCCCCAAGAGCGATGCGGTCGAGGACTGGATGATGCTCCTAGACCAGGCTCCCGAGAACGTCGTGGATGTCAAGCCCATCCGGCAAGGCACACGCGGCAAGGGAACCGCCAAAACCGCCAGCGGCGTGATTTAAAGCCCATCCGTGGGTGGTTTACAAGCTCCTTCAATCCAGAGGCTGGATTGGGGGAGTTTTTGTTTAAGAGCCAAACTCCGCGGCCTTGCGCAAGAAGAGCGGCAAGTTCGCTCCCAGCTCGTGCTGGACACAGGGCTCCGTGGCATCGTGGATATGGTGGTAGCTGACGGCGTGGTGGAGGGCGATCAGTGGCGCGATCTCCTTCCACGGCGGGATAGGTGTGCTCCAAGAGGCAAGAAGACTCTGTGTGGCTTCCTCATCTTTTTGGAAGAACGGCTCAAGCAAGTCCATCCACGGTAGAGCCACGCTGGCATCCGTCCAGTCGAAGTAGAGTAGCCCGTTCATTCCTGAGGCGATATTTCCGGTGTGCAGATCACCGTGGACGAGGCCACAAGGGGTGTCGGCGAAGACAGAAATTCGGGCTTGCCAGTCCACGGAGAGCAGCTTCTCGCGCTCGTCGTTGGCGAGGGTGCTGAGGGCCTCTTCCTGGGTGAGCAAGTGAGCGACTTCTTGGGCGAGGTGAGCAGGACGACGGTCGATACAGCCCATCGCGAGGAGCTCTGTTTCTTGCCCGAGGGTTTGTTGCTGGAGTGGCGCGTAGTCGGCCAGTGCCAGGCGCGTTGCATCATCGCCGTGACTGGTGCGCAGATCGGGGCCAAAGTCGGCGAGCAGCATCCAGCCACGCTCAGGGTCAATGGCGAGAGGCATCGGGACGCGCCCCGGAAAGCGCTCGGCGAGGTTTTGGGTCACCAGCGCCTCATTCGCAAAGAGCTTGGGCTGCTGGTTGGTGGCCTTGAAGTAGACAACGCCTCGTCCGGTCTCGGCACGGATCACGCAGGAGAGGCTCCAGGACTTGATCTCTTTCCAGGAGTGCAGGCCATCTGCGTGTGCGGCGATCCAGGCCAGAGCCAGCTCCAGCCAGCCCGGAAAGCCCCACGGAACCCGGAGCGGGTGCGGCGCGAAGATTTCCCGTGGAAGCTCGTCGCGACTCACCCAGGTCGCATCGTCTGGACGTGCTCCTTCGACAACTAGCGTTGCTTCTTCTTTGGTGGCGTGCGGCGAAAAGCGGCGGTGGAGCGGTAGCTCTTTGAGGGACTCAGCCCCCTCGCGAACCAGCTTCCACCAGAGAGTACTTTCAGGCTCTTGGCCAAAGCAGGTAACGATCACTGAAGGGCGCGGAACCGGAGGAGGGCCAGGCTGCCTAGGAGCCCTACCACCAAGAGTGCAATGTTCATCGTCCGCGTCACGCCACGGGCTACAATCGCCCCATCCACACCGGCGGACTCACTCTCGCGCAGCTTTGCTTCTCCCTCGGCGATCTGCCGCTGCCAGCGCTCCGGGTTGGTAGGCTTGTTCTTCGGGTCGAGCCGCTGCCGACCATCTCGAATCAGTGCCCAGGCCCGCGCACTACTCGTGCGCTTGCCCTCCGCAAAGCCAATCAGCGCACCAAAGGCAACACTGGCGAGAACCACCAGCGCCACCATACGCAAGACCTGGCGCAAGGCTTGGGGAGACGCGGCGGGCAAGCGCCCCAGCCGTGAGGCAGCATAGAGCGCTCCCGCGCAGAAACTTAGAGCAAAGAAAAGTATCACGAACAAATTATATCGCGATTTCTCCGCCAGCCAGGCATCGCGTAGCTCGTTTGCAAACTTCCAGCACAGGTCACGGCTGGTAAAGACCACGAGGCCATCGCCGGTTTTGGATCGGCCCAGCACGATCTCGTCGCCTTTAGGGTTAAAATAAAACGCCCCATGGGGAAAGTTCCCATGGGGCGATTTCTTATTATTTCCCCCACGCGTGTGGGCTGGGGGCCAATCTTACAGTGTGCGGCCTTTTTCGATGGCTTCTTCGATGGTTCCCACCATGTAGAAGGCCTGCTCGGGCAGGTCGTCGTGCTTACCATCCAGAATCGCGTCAAACGAGCGGACAGAGTCCTCGCGGCTGACGTACTTTCCGGCGATTCCGGTGAAGGCTTCTCCCACGAAGAAGGGCTGGGAGAGGAACTTCTGGATCTTGCGGGCACGGGAGACGATGAGCTTGTCCTCGTCGGAGAGCTCGTCAATTCCGAGGATGGCGATAATGTCCTGAAGCTCTTTGTAGCGCTGGAGGATAGACTGAACACCACGGGCGACGCGGTAGTGCTCGGCTCCGACAATCGCGGGGGTTAACGCGCGGCTGGTGGAGGAGAGCGGGTCCACGGCGGGGAAGATTCCTTGGGCTGCTAGGTTACGCTCAAGAACCGTGGTCGCGTCAAGGTGCGAGAACGCGGTGGCCGGGGCCGGGTCGGTGAGGTCGTCGGCGGGAACGTAGATCGCTTGCACGGACGTTACCGAGCCTTTGCGGGTAGACGTGATACGCTCCTGGAGCGCTCCCATCTCACTGGCAAGGGTCGGCTGGTAGCCTACAGCAGAGGGCATACGTCCCAGAAGTGCGGACACTTCGGAGCCTGCCTGCGTGAAGCGGAAGATATTGTCCACGAAGAGAAGCACGTCCGCACCGTCTACGTCGCGGAAGTACTCTGCCATCGTCAGGCCCGAGAGCGCGACGCGAAGTCGAGCGCCGGGTGGCTCGTTCATCTGGCCAAACACCATCGCAGTCTTGTCAATCACGTGGGCTTTATTGCCGCTCGCATCGGTGAACTCGGCCTCGGACATCTCCAGCCAGAGGTCGTTTCCCTCACGGGTGCGCTCGCCGACTCCGGCAAACACCGAAACGCCCGAGTGCTGGACGGCGATATTACGGATCAGCTCCTGCATGGTAACCGTCTTGCCCACTCCGGCTCCGCCAAACAGCCCGATCTTTCCGCCCTTGAGGTAGGGACAGAGAAGGTCAACAACCTTGATACCCGTCTCCAGAATCTCAGGCGCGGTTGCCAGATCTTCAAATGCGGGGGCGCTCCGGTGAATCGGCCAGTGCTCGGTAGCATTTGCCGGTCCCCGCTCATCAATCGGACGGCCTAGGAGATTGAAAACACGTCCCAGAGTTGCAGCACCAACAGGCACCGAGATGGCCTGACCGGTGTCGATTGCTTCTTGCCCACGAACGAGTCCATCGGTGGAGTCCATTGCCACTGCACGAACCACGTCATTGCCCAGATGCTGAGCGACCTCGACGATTAAATCATCGGTTCCCTTGATTGGGATGCGAATCGCGTTGAGGATCGCGGGGAGCTGACCGGGTTCAAATGCGAGGTCCACCACGGGGCCTTGAACCTGGACGATCTTGCCTGTTGCCATCGTATACCTTTATGTCTAGTACTTTTGTCTAGCGAAAATTTGAGTTTGTGAAAACCGGTACAGTTTACCCGGAAGTCACCAATGTTTCAACGTCTGCCCTAAAAATTGAAAATATTGAGCGTCAGGAGCGGCGACGTGGCTGGAGAGCTTCCCCACACTGGCGCAGAAAGGCCAGAAGCCCACCGAGGAGCGCCCCGTGGATCGTCGAGACCCAGAGAGCCAGCAGGAGCCCCGCGCCCGCCCCCACGGTGAGAACGTTGTAGACCAGGTCCAAGATAAAGAACGCCAGCCCTCCATAGACAGCCGCGCGCCGTGGTGACCACTTCTGGAGAAAAATAAAAGCCCCCAGAGGTAGGCAGGCATTGATCACCAAGGGGCTCTGGGCCGCCGCAGGGAGAGGAAGGCGCAGAAAGGCGCACATAATCTCCAGAAGAAGCGGGCTCAAGAAGATCGCCAGGCTCATTCCTAGCCCGACGCGAGCCGCTTTCCGCCGCTCGGATGCCGCACAGAATCCCGTGATCGCTCCGAGTAGTGCATAAAGAAGCCACGCGTTCTGCTGCCCAATTACCATCTCGGGGTTTTGAAGGCGTGCCAGTGTCGTCATTGTGGCCGCACCCAGTGTCCCGCAGGCGACTCCTGCCAGCCACGAGATCGCAGAGCGAGCCGGGTTTTCTCGCTGAACCGCAGGAGCGGCGGTGATCATCTCTTCTTCTAGAACTGCCTGGCGCTGCATACTAACGAAATTATCGCACAAATAGGCGCAATGCAAGAGAGTTTCTTCGCATTCGCAAACCTCTAGCACTTTTCCGGTGGCAAGCTCAGTGAGGCTTGATACAATGCCCCATGCCCCGTAAGGCCAAGAAAAACCCTGAGATGCCCCCGCTGGGGCTTGATTTGCTCGATGATGTCTTTAACAAAGACCAAGATGCGTTCCTCGAAGAGCTAGAACAGCTAGATGGGGACTGGGAAGAGGAGGCCGTTCCCGGCACACTTCCTCTGATTCCCATACGCGATAGTGTCTACTTTCCCGGCATGATCTTCCCCCTGACCCTGGGCCGTGAGTGCTCCGTCCGGGCTGTCGAGGTAGCCCAAGAAGGTCGTCCTCGCATGGTGGCGCTGATCACACAGCAGGATGTCCAAGTCGAAGAGCCGCGCCCTAGTGATCTCTACGAGATGGGAATCGCCGCCGAGGTGATGCAGTTCACACGCATCCCTGATGGCATGGTGCGTGTTTTATTAGAAGCGGGCCCGCGTATTCGGGTGAAGCGCTTTCTACAGACCGCTCCGTACATGCGTATCGAAGTCGAGTCGCTCCCCCTGCCCCCAGAGCCACCCACACCTGAGATCGAGGCACTAGCCCGCACGGTCACCAACCAGTTTGAGCGGCTCGTCACCGATGCCAAGGGAATCCCTCCTGAGGCGCTGGTCAATGTCCTCTCCGTGGACGAGCCCGGACGGCTCGCCGACACGATCATCCCCTACTTAGCGCTTCGGGTCGAGCAGAAGCAGAGCTTGCTAGAGACGCTCAATGTCGCCGAGCGCCTCGACAAGCTTGCCACGGCCCTCCACGAAGAGAGCGCCATTGTCGAGATTCAAAAAGACATCCGCTCCCGAGTGGAAAAAGAGATGGGCGATCACCAGCGCGAGTTCTTCTTGCGCGAGCAGCTCAAGGCGATTCAGTCGGAGCTGGGTGAGGCTGATGAGCGCACCAGCGAGTTCCTAGAGTACCGGGAGAAGATTCTGGCGGCAAAGATGCCCGAGGAGATTGAGGTCCGAGCGTTTAAAGAGCTGGAGCGCTTCGAGAAAACCCCGCTGGTGAGCCCCGAGGCGGGCGTGCTGCGCAACTATCTGGATCTGATGGTGGCGATGCCCTGGAGCACGCTCACCGAAGACCGGCTGGATATTATCGAGGCGGAGCGCATTCTGGATGAGGATCACCACGGTCTGCCCAAAGTCAAAGAGCGTATTTTAGAGTTTCTGGCGGTGCGCAAGCTCGCCGGGGAAAAGCTCAAGGCCCCTATTCTGTGCTTTGTCGGGCCTCCCGGTGTGGGTAAGACCAGCCTGGGACGCTCCGTAGCACGGGCACTGGGTCGCAAGTTTGCGCGGCTCTCGCTGGGTGGCGTGCGTGATGAGGCCGAGATTCGGGGGCACCGGCGGACGTATGTCGGGGCGATGCCGGGGCGCATCTTGCAGGCGATCCGTCAGTCTGGGAGCCGCAACCCCGTGATTGTTCTGGATGAGATTGATAAGCTGGGCAATGACTTCCGTGGCGATCCTAGCTCGGCACTTTTAGAGGCGCTTGACCCCGAGCAGAACAAAGAGTTCTCGGACCACTACTTAGAAGTGGCTTTTGATCTCTCACAGGCGCTCTTTATCGCCACCGCGAACTTGCTGGACACGATCCCGCCTGCGCTCCGTGACCGGCTTGAGGTGATCTCGTTCTCGGGCTATATCGAGGCGGAGAAGGCGGCGATTGCCAAGAACCATCTCCTGCCCCGCCAGCAAGAGAGCCATGGCCTCACCAATGAGACCTTCCAGCTCGACGATACAGCGCTCTTGCGGCTCATTCGGGAGTACACCCGTGAGGCGGGAGTTCGCAACCTACACCGTGAGATCGGCTCGCTCTGCCGGAAAGCGGCCCGCAAGCTCGCAGGAGACGGGACGTCGCAAGTGACCGTGGACTCGGAGACACTCGAAACACTCCTTGGCATGCCGCGCTACGACTGGGGCAAGATGGAGGAGGCTGATGAGATCGGAGCCGCGACGGGCCTTGTCTACACCGAGGCGGGCGGCGATACGATCACCATTGAGGTGCTGCCCACACGCGGTGAGGGCAAGCTCACCCTGACTGGCCAGCTCGGTGAGGTCATGCGTGAGTCGGCACAGACGGCGTGGACCTTTGTCCGCTCCCGGCTGACCACTCTGGGAATCGCAGAAGACGCCGATAAGGGCAAAGACATCCATGTCCATGTCCCCGCAGGCGCGGTTCCCAAAGATGGCCCCTCCGCAGGTGTCACCATGGTCGTCGCACTGGCCTCCGCAATCTCCGGTCGCCCAGTCCGCTGTGACGTGGCGATGACGGGTGAGATCACGCTCCGGGGGAAAGTGCTGCCGGTCGGTGGGATCAAGGAAAAAGTCTTAGCAGCCCATCGCTCCGGTATTCGGATCGTGCTTCTGCCCCACGAGAACGAAAAAGACCTGGACGATCTCCCCGGCGATGTGCGCTCCGAGCTGACTTTCATCTTCCTGCGCCACGCCGACGATGCCCTCAACGCCGCCCTAAGGTAAAACTCGGGCTACTCAACTCTGAAGCCGTAGCCCATGCCGCGCCGGGTCTCTAGGAGCGCGGCGGTCTCGGGGGGGAGCTTGGCGCGGAGCCGTCGGATGTGGATGTCTACGGTGCGTTCGCCGCCATCGTAGTCCACGCCCCAGACCATCGCAAGAATCTGCTCGCGGGGGTAGCGACGGCCCCGGTGGGTGAGAAGAAAGCGTAGCAGATCGTACTCGCGTGGGGTCAATGTGAGGGGTTTGCCCTCGGAGGTGGTGACTTTCCCGGCTCCCAGGCTCAGGCGAATCCCCGCAAAGTAGAGCATGTCGCCCGCCTCGACGGAGCGCTTGCGGAAAAACAGCAGCGCCACCCGCGCCTTCACTTCCTCGGGCTCGTAGGGTGGCAAGAGAAAGTCGTCCACAAAGGCACGCAGATCGGGCGATGTCAGATGGCGGCGGGTCAGTAGCGCCAGCATTGGCGGGATGGGAACCCCTTCCCCCCAGATCGAAAGCAGGCGGCTCCGCGCACTTCGCAACAGAAAAAGCTCACTGCTGTCCGAGAGATCCGCGACAATGAGCTGTGGCGGAACGCCCTGGAACGCCCCGATCCACTCATCGTCACCGGCCTCAAAAGTCAGCGGACAGACGTGCAAGCTCGCCGCCATCAGCGCATGCGTCACTTGCAGCGGCGGACGATCGGGAGCATCGCGGGTTAAAATCAGGACGTTTTGCAATTCTGACCAGCGTTGTATCGCCCGAAGGGGGCAACGTGCAACAAGGTCAGGCCAGATTCAGCGGGCCGTCGCCGCAGAAGTCCGGGTTGCCAAACTTGGTGATCTTATGACCAAAACCGTGTGCCAGCGAGAGAAGCAGGCGGTTATGGGGAACGCGCGTAAACTTATGGGAACGTCCCATCGTCAGGCCGGGCATGTTCCCCACACAGACAAAGGGGATATTATCAAGCGTGTGCGAGTTGCCCTTGCCCAGCTCATTAGTCCAGACAATCAGCGTGTTGTCCAAAAGGCTCCCTGTGCCGCCCGGCTCCGGAGTCTCTGCGAGGCGCTTGGCTAAGTACGCGAGCTGCTCACAGTACCACTTATTGATCTTTGTTAATTTTTCCTGCGCGTCTTTATTGCTATCAGGCTCGTGAGACAGATCGTGCTGACCTTCCTGAATCCCCAGCCAGCGCATGCGTGCCTGCCCCACCGAGTTGGTGTACTGGAACGTAGCGACGCGGGCAAAGTCGGCGGAGAAGCTACGCACCAAGAGATCAATCTGGAGCTTGCTGAGCTGTGGCATGTTGTCGTTGTCGCGGCGTACACCCGGCTCAAGCTGCGGGACGGCATGGCCCACATCGGTGGTCTTTCCAGCAGCTTGCAGCTCTTTTTCGAGGTCACGCACCAGTGCGGTATGCTCCTCTAAAATCTGCCGGTCTTGAACCGAGACACTCTTACGGAGCATGGCGAGGTCGGCCTTGAGGTCATCGAGCACACTACTCAGGCTCTGCTGGTCTTTAAGGCGTCCGTAGAGCTTGCCAAACATCTGGTACGGATCGTCAATCGGCGTGACGGGCTTGTTGGCACCGGCGTAGCTCATGCGGGTCCAGGTGTCGGCGCGCTCGGGTACCATGACGCCCATCTCCAGCGAGCCAAAGCGCGTGCGGGTCGCCGGGCTGGCTTGCAAAAAATTCTTGAGCTCTTGGTCTATCGAGATGCCGCTCGACCAGCCCGCCGGTGTGTCGCTGCCGCCCTGGACATTGCCGGGGAAGAGCTCGACGCCGGTGAGCAAGCACCCAATCCCGCGCATGTGGCTGTCGCCATCGCCGCGCACCCGATCACAGACGCCATTCAGAATCAGCGTGTTCTTCTTAAAGGGCTCCAGTGGCGTCAGGCTCTCTTTAAGCGTGAAGTTCTCCCCGACTTCATCAGGCCAGAAGGTGCTTGGGACAATGCCATCGGGCGAGAACAGCACGATGAGGCGCTGCTTGCGCTTGCCCACAGTCTGCGCGTGCGCCAGCGACGGCAGGTTGGCCAGAAACGGAAGCGCGGCGGCACTCAGGCCCAGCTCGCGCAGAAAGTCTCGTCGTGTGTTTTGCATGATATTCTATTTTACCTTGTTCCGATTGCCACAATTTACGTTCGTGTGTGCGTCGTTTTTGGACGTATGAATACGGGCCGATTTATCCGCCC
>NZ_CBAYMC010000178.1:0-9487 GCF_964826245.1 Armatimonas sp.
ACAGGAGCATCAAAACCAGAACGACACAGAACACGAGGCAGAAAAGAAAAAGGAAGCGGCTTCGCCGCCAGAAGAACCCGAAGCAATTTCGGGAGAAATGACCACCGAAGACTAACTCAGTCCGTGGACCAAATCAGGGGTACAGGCCAATCCTAAGCCCCTCCTCCCAAGCTAGGGAGGAGGGCTTCTAAAGGGGGAACTGGATGCGTTTGCCGGTCTTGGCGGACTCGTAGACGCCGACGATTAGCTCTAGGGCGCTGCGGGCTTCGGCTCCGTTCATGAAGGTCTCACGATCTTCACGGATAGCTCCAATGAGGTCTTTGAGGTGCGCGACGTGGCCACTGCCGGAGATAGCGCGCGGGTCGCCTGCGCCTTGCGCCTGCACGACTTCGGCTTTCTCGCCGGTTGCGGTGAAGATGCCATCTTTGACGATGGGCTCGTCGGCCTTCACCCCAAACATCCCCTGCTCTTCCTCACCCGAGGAGAACTGGGCGTGGCGGACGCGGCTGTTGTCAATGAGGACCGTGCCGCGCGTCCCGTAGATCTCTAGCGACTGCTTGTAGCCAGGGAACATCGCCGTGGACGCGAGAAGTGTCCCGACCGCACCGTTCTGGAACTCGATACTAGCCGAAACAATATCCTCAACCTCGATGCGCTCGTGGGCAATCGTCCCCATGGTCGCGGCCACGGACTTTACCGGCCCCATGATCCAGCGGAGCTGATCCACGTAGTGCACGCCCTGGTTCATCAGAGCGCCACCACCATCGAGCTCCCAAGTGCCACGCCAGCCCCCCGAGTCGTAGTAGGCCTGGGTGCGGTACCACTTGGTCACCGACTCGCCGTAGACCAGCTTGCCGAGCTTGCCCTCATCGAGCCAGCCCTTGAGAAGCTGCATCCCCGATGAGAACCGGTGCTGGGAGATCACTTCCAGCTTGACATTATTGTCTTTACAGGCCGTAATCAGCGCATCGGCGGCGGCCAGGGTAACCTCAATGGGCTTCTCGGTGACAATGTGCTTGCCCGCCTTCGCCCCCAGAACGCCGCAGGAGCCGTGCAGCCCAGAAGGCGTACAGACCGTGAGAACCTCAAACGCTCCCCAGTCCAGCATCGCCGTCAGATCGGTGAAGTGGCGAACCCCGAGCTTCTCGCCCACTTCTTTAGCGCGATCCCCTACCTCATCACAGACCGCCACCAGCTCAGCATCTTCTGGCAACGCACGAATGGCCTCGACATGAGTCCCATGAATCACACCACAGCCCACTATAGCAAATCGAAGCTTTGACATACGTGCTAGTTTCTTGATTTCTCCCCTGAAAACCTTCCTGATATTTACCGATAACTTAAGACAGACGTACGTGGCGGCCCGCACCGCCCAAGCGAAAGGATGAATTCTATGGGCAAGCAAACTCGTGCTGACTTTCTCGTGACGATGGGAGCACTCTCTCTGGCAGCACTTACCGGCTGTGCTGGTGGCGCACCACCCGACAGTGAGTTTCAGGGAACCTATCTTTCAACCTATACCCTGCCTGGTATTGGTGAGAATGGAACGTTTTCGTTCTCTATAGAACAAAAAGGCAAGATGGTCGGCTCGTTCACCGATGCCAATACCAACACGGTGCATGCCTTCGATGGCATTGTGGAAAACACGGGCAAGTTCACCGGAGCCCTCAAGAGCGCGACAACCTCTTCCCCAATCAGCGGTCTCTTAGTCGTCAAAGGGAGTGGCAGCACGGGTGGCAGCGGCACGGGTGGCGGCAATACGGGCTCCGGTGGTGACTTCACGCTTACCCGCAGCGGTGTCGAGCAGCGTGGCTACTTCAATATTGGTGGCTCACTCAGCACGGTCAATAGTGAGTTCCAGGGCATCTACAGCGGTGTCTACGGTGCTGACACGACCCTCCTTGTCGATGGGAAGACACTCAATGGCCTTGCAAGCTACAGCGTCGATAGCAAGGGAAATATCATTGGCTCCCTCACACGGGGTGCCGAGACAGGGCTCTTAACAGGGACGATTGGCAATACGGGTGCGTTCTCCGCCCTTGTCAAGTTCGCAACCGCGACTCTTCCCCTCGCCGGAACCCTCGTCAAGACCACCGATGGCTCTGCCCAAGGAAACTTTACCTTTAGCTCGGGAGGCAAGCTCTTTCCCGCACAGTTCAGCAAGAGCTCGTCAGTTGTCGCCGGGGGAGATAGCCCCTACAAAGGCGCGTACCGTGGAACGTATGGGGTACCTGAGAAGGGTGAGACGGGCAATATCAGCTTTACGATTGACCCCTCGGGCTCTCTCATTGGCTTCTTTAACCAGGCTGCGAATAAGCCTGTCGGAACCTTTACAGGCTCTGTCGAAAACGATGGTGGCTTCTCCGGCGAGATTACCTACAATGCGACCGAGGTGGCGGCACTCCCCACCAGTGCGGAGCGAGCGCTCTATACCAGCCGTAGCATTCAAGGGAAAATCGGCAACCGTGTTGGGGGCGCCGGTGTCTCGGGCGACTACAATGTGGTGATCAGTGGCAGCAGCTACGCAGGAAACTTTGAGGCCAGCATCGGCGGCTCTGAGGTGAACAGTAGCTTCCGCGCTGCCTATACTGAGGGCTCGCTCTTCAATGGCCCTAGCTCTGGTCAGTCCTATGCCTTCGATGTCAGCAATGTCCCTGGTGGGCTCTTCACTTCCTCGGGCGATGCCTCCGTAGCCGTGGACAAGCAAGGCACGATCCTCAGCAACTTTGGAACACACCGCTTCGATGGTCGTGTGACAAACGATGGCCGCGTGGTCGGTCAGCTCCGTGCTACCAGCGGTACCTGGTATGCGGTGCGAGGCATTATCAACAAGGTGAACTGGACTGCTGGCACAGATAAGATTCCAGGTCTGGCAGGAAATCTCTACGTCACCGTGGGAACCGAAGAGTACCCTATCGCTCTGAAACTAACCGGTGGGGATGGCGGCACCAGCTAGCCCCCAAGCTCCCCGCTCAGCCCCGCGCACCTTCGTGCGTGGGGCTTTTCCTTTTTTAGATCAATCCCAGCTTTTTTCCCACGCGCTCAAAGGCGGCGAGGGCTTCGTCGAAGTCAGCGTGGGTGTGGGCAGCGGTGGGCATGGTGCGCAGACGTGCCTTGCCGCGCCCGACGGTGGGAAAGACAATGGCGAGTGCTAGGATTCCCTCATCGCGAAGCAAGCGCTGCGCCTCTTGGGTCTTGGCCTCATCGCCGATCATCACGGGAGTAATCGGGGTCTGCGTGACGCCGGTGTCGAAGCCGAGCTTGTGCAAGCCTTCCTGCCAGTACTTCGTGTTGGCCCAGAGCCGCGCCGAGAGCTCAGGCTCGTCGCGCATCAGCTCGATTCCCTTAATACACGCCGCCGCGACTGCGGGCGGACAGCCCGTCGAGAAGAGAAACGGACGCGCACGCTGCTTGAGAAAGTCCACCAGCGCCGACGAACCCGCGATATAACCTCCGACCACGCCGACGGCCTTGGAGAGTGTCCCAAGCTGGATGTCTATTTTCTGGTGCACCCCAAAGTGGTAGGCCGTCCCCCGCCCATTGGCCCCCATCACCCCTGAGCCATGGGCATCGTCCACCATCACGGCGGCATCGTACTGCTCCGCGAGGGCGCAGATTTTGTCCAGAGGCGCGACATCGCCATCCATGGAGAAGACGCCATCCGTGATCACCAGGCGCTTCTTGGCTCCCATCGCCGCTTTGAGCGCTTCTTCCAGCGAGTCCATGTCGCAGTGCTGGTAGATCGCACGCTTGGCCTTTGAGAGACGGCAACCATCAATGATCGAGGCATGATTGAGGCTATCCGTGATAATCTGGTCGTCGGCGTCGGTGATGGTCGGAATGGTTCCCGCGTTGGCCGTGAAGCCGCTCTGAAATACTAAGACATCCTCGACATGCTTAAACTCCGCGATGAGCCGCTCAAGCTCGTTGTGAAGCTGCAAGTTGCCGATAATGGGCCGCACCGCGCCACCGCCCGCCCCGATTGCCAGCGCCGCCTCCGACGCCGCTTGGCGCAGACGCATATCTCCCGCAAGCCCCAGGTAGTTGTTCGACGAGAGATTGATCAGCTCCCGATCACTGCCCGCGATCTTAACCCGCGCCCCGACCGCACTAGTGACCGTGGTCAGGGGCTTGTAGAGATGCTCCGCATGGAGTGTGTCGAGC
Organism: Armatimonas sp.; assembly: GCF_964826245.1. Taxonomy (NCBI): domain Bacteria; kingdom Bacillati; phylum Armatimonadota; class Armatimonadia; order Armatimonadales; family Armatimonadaceae; genus Armatimonas; species Armatimonas sp. Next base: position 4,165 of record NZ_CBAYMC010000178.1, read on the forward strand.
TGGCCATTGAGAAAGTCTTGAAGCGTCTTGTTCATACTGTCCCAATTATACCTGCCAGCCAGCCTTTCTGCCCCTCGGACACGGCGGGTTTTAGGGGCAGTTGGTAGTCAATCTCTCGCCAGAAAGCCCCTTTCGCCCAGGTACGCTCATAGATGGTCTGGAGAGCAACCTCTACCCCCTGCGCATCAGGCATGAGGGGAAGGTAGATCTCCGGCAGAGCACCCTCCAAGGCGTTCAGCCAGAAATCGCAGCTATCCGCCCCCGCACGGTGCAGCGACACGAGATAGTCCCATGCTCCCCACTTCACAAGTTCCAACTTTGGAGAGGCGACAGTATGTTCCCCACCACGCAAAAAATCGAGTTCCACTAAGTGCGTCTCACTACCCAACAATGTTTCTTGATTGCGGAGATAAGAGGCATGGCCAGGGTCCCAGCGATCCTTATTTGCAGGACTTAGCAGCTCAATCACAAGAGTCACTGCGCGATTTCGCCTTAGATCCCTAACGGTCACGAAGCGCTCACGCACCAGAGGAGCAAGTGGAACCGTGCCTGTTGGGTGCATACCAACACTCACGACAGGACGCTCCATAATCGCAGACCCCCCACGGCTTTCGAGAGGCTGATTCGGCACGGTTCGTAGCACCACGACATCGGGATAGCTCCCCTGACGCGGCGTGCTGACGTAGCACCGCTCCTCCAAATGGGCCACAAAATTCTCAGGGAGTTCTTCATTGAGAAACCCCACAAGCTCCCCAAGAAACAACCCATGAAAACCAATCCAAGAAAGCTGACTCTCGATAAAAGGGTTGATGCCAGGGAAAGGGTTCTTAGACGGGGTCATAGTCGTTATTTTACCACTGCAACCAAAAAAAATTCGCCCGGATAAACAGCCTCTCTTCTTATCTTCGACGATGAGACGAGCCTATAGAATAGGGCGCTCCCACAGGCTGGTCAAGCACGCCGAGCGGGAAGTCTTTGGAGGGGACGTGCTGCTCTTCGAGGAGCTTCTCCAGCCGTGCGATCCACTGCGGATTCTGCACCGCGACATCGGTTGTCTCGTTGGGATCGGTCTTGAGGTTGTAGAGTTCGGTTTTCACGACCGGGTTAGGATTCTTCGCCGTCTTGTTGAGGCTCTGGCGCACCGCTTTCCACTCCCCGATTCGGGCGAGCTGCTGGCCGCCGTAGCCGGGGAACTCGCGGTAAAAGAAGGGGCGCTCGGGCTGGCGGTTGCCTAAGAGCGTCGGGGCGAAGCTGATGCCATCGGTCTTGACGGACGTGCGTTTTTCCAAGAGCTCAAAGAGAGTCGGGAGCCAGTCCTCGAAGCCGATCACGCGCTCACTCACACTGCCGGGCTTGATCTTTCCCTTCCACCGAACCACCGTCGGGACGCGAATCCCCCCCTCGTAGAGCGAGCCCTTACGCCCCCGCAGGCCCCGCGCCGAGTTGAAGAACTCTGTGTCCGTGCCGCCTAGTTCATCGTAGAGTGGGCCATTGTCGCTTGTAAACACAAAGATCGTGTCGCTGTCTAGGCCCAGCTCGGCCACCAGCGCCAGCAAGCGCCCAACTTCTTTATCGAGACGCGTGATCATCGCCGCGTAGGCCGCGCGCGGTGTGCGGTGCGGCAGATACGAGCGGCCGCCGGGGTAGGGCTTCTCGGGGAACTTACCCGCAAACTCGGTAAGGGAGTCGTCGGGGATCTGGAGCGCAAGATGAGGAACCGTCGTCGGGACGAAGCAGAAAAACGGCTTGTCTTTGTTGTCTTGGATAAACTGCCGCGCCTGCGCCATGATCGTATCGGGAGCGTAGTCCTTGCCCGTAAAGCTCACGTAGCTGCCCGGATTCTCAGGATCTGCTCCCTCGGGAAGCTTCTGGTGTGCAGCAAATTTTGGGTTATTGAGCGGCACTTTCTTGTCATCGTCCCAGAGATACGGCGGGTAGAAGTTATGCGCCTCGCGCTGGCAGTTGTAGCCAAAGAAGCGACTGATCCCCATCTTCAGCGGCGCAGCGTGCGTGTCCGGCCCGCCCAGTCCCCACTTCCCAAACGCCCCACAGACATAGCCGAGTTTTTGCAGCAGCATCGGCAAGATCACCGTTCCCATAGGCAAAGGGAGCTGCCCCTCTTTTTTATCTGCCGCTTCCCGATTATCACGAATGGGCGTGTGCCCTGGATGCAGCCCCGTCATCAGCACCGAGCGCGACGGCGCACAGACCGCATTGCCGCTGTAGCTCTGGACAAACTTCATGCCCTCGTTGGCAATTCTGTCAATGTTCGGCGTTGTAAACCTCGTCTGACCGTAGCAGCTCAAGTCACCATAGCCTAGGTCGTCGGCAAGAATAAAAACAATATTAGGGAGACGCTTCATGCGGCGATTATAGCAGAGTCATCAAAGGTAAAGCATTTTGTCTGCTGGGAACCTTCCCACCAAATCCCCGTTAGAAGCGTAAGGTACAATCCGTTTGTACTATTTTTCACGAACATGACAAACCCTCTCTCTCCTCTTGTTTATTTCCGGCGCAATGCCTCACGAGCGCTGCCGATGGGCCTGGTAATTGTACTGGCGGTCTTTCTGATTGCAGGGGTGACCGTGCTGGCCAATGCGATTGACCTGACCGTGAGAACGATCTACCGCTACACCGAGTACTTCACCTACGTGCTCCCACAGCAGCAGTTCCGAGAGGTTCCCGAAACCCAGCGAGCGATTGTGGAGAGCGATCCGAGAGTCGAGCGGACGATGGAGGGGGCGTTCTTTCTGTGCAATATCAAGACCGTGATGGGACGCTTGCCCTTTGTGGTGCTGGGCGTGCCAGACGATGACCGGGACTATCTGATGCAGCGGATGGGCACGACGCTGGTTGCAGGTCGCCTGCCGGCTGAGGGAATGCCTGAGGCGGTACTCTCGGAGCCGATGGTGGAGAATAAGAAGCTCAAGATTGGGGATAACGTGGTGAGCCCAACGGAGCAAGGTGGTATGGCGACGGCGGCTCCGATCCCCGTCAAGCTCGTTGGTATTTTGAAAGGCCCGGTCTGGGTGGGCTTTACCAGCCGGAGCTTCTGCACCCGCTACTTCCTCCTCAACCCGCGCTGTACTCTCTACACCTGGAAAGATGTCAATGAGCGCGACACGCTCAACCGCTCCATGATGCCGGTGAGCGATAAGTCCAAGGGAAAGCTCTCCCCCACCGATGTCCAAGTGCTCTCCAAAGAGAACCTCATCACCGAGGTGCGCGACAGCCTGGAGTCGCTCTACATGATCATGGGCGTGGTCACCTCCGCCGTGATCTTTGCCATCACGCTGATGAGTGGGATGCTGGCCAATATCTACTTCACCCAGCGCCTCTCGGAGTTTGGGGTGCTGGCAGCCATTGGCTACTCACGGCCAAGACTCATCGGACGGGTACTGGCAGAGACAGCGCTGCTTAACATTGCAGGCTGGATTGTCGGAGCGGCGTCCACGGCGCTCCTGATGCGCTTTCTCGGTGAGTCCGTTTTTCGGGCACGCGGGCTCTTTTTGGATCCCTTCGACCTCGATGCCTACGCCCACACGATCCCCGTTCCGATCTGTATTACGCTTTTCTCGGTGGGAACGATTGCCTACCGCTTGCTGAAGCTTGACCCTGTGACCATTATTGAGAGGCGGTAAGAAAATGCACGACACACTCTCCTGTGAAAACTTGACCCTGGCTTACCGTGATGGCGAGCGAACTACCTACGCGCTCCGTGATGTCAGCATGAGCCTGCCACCAGGTAAGTTCTACGGCATCATGGGGCCGTCGGGCTCCGGGAAATCCAGCCTGCTGTATCTGCTCTCTGGGCTCAAGCGACCCACGGAAGGCAAAGTGGCTCTCGGGGAGCTGGCGCTCTCGCACCTCCCTGATCCGGAGCTGATGCGCCTGCGGCGGACTCGCTTTGGCTTTGTTTTCCAGCAGCCATTTCTGCTGACCTACCTCACAGCGCTGGAAAATATCGTGGTCGCAGCACCACAGCCCAGTGCCGCCGCACGCCAGAAAGCGCAAGAGCTTTTAGAGAGCTTGGGGCTCGCCACCATGACCCATAAGCTCCCCAGCCAGCTCTCCGGTGGCGAGCGCCAGCGTGTGGCGGTGGCCCGTGCACTCATCAACGAGCCCGAGATTCTCTTTGCCGATGAGCCCACGGCGGCGCTGGACCAGACCAATGGGCATCGGGTGATTGAAGCGCTGGCGGCATGGCGCACCAAAGGCACGGTGATTGTCGTCACTCATGATGCCGGGATGCTCACCGGAGCCGACGAGATCCTCTCTTTGCGCGATGGCCGACGAGTCGAACCTCAGGGGTAAGTGAGCACCGGTCCTGATCTAGCCAGCGCTGACAGATAGTCCGCCGAGGAACACCAGGGCAGCGGGTGCGGCTCCTCGGCCTCTAACCAATGCCAAAGCCAACAGAGCCGCGATATAGGGCAAGAGCTGGAGCAGATCTGGGGGAAGGATTCGGGCAAATCCCACGTTCTGGAGAGTTCCGACCAGCGCATCCCCGAGGGCAAAGAAAAGGGCTGCGGTTGCTGCACCAAGGGGGCTCCAGCGCCCTAAAATCACGGCGGCTAGTGCGATATAGCCGCGCCCCGAGGTCATGTTCTCGGTGAACTCCCCCAGCCCCATGAGCGCCAGGAGCACGCCACCAAGTCCGGTGAGTGCTCCCGCCACGGTGACCGTGCCCAGCCGTAGTGCCTCAGGGTTGAGTCCGGCGGCACGCACCGCTTCCGGCTTCTCACCACACGCCCTCAGGCGCAGGCCTAGCGGCGTTTTGGCGACCACAAAGGCAGCCAGTGCGACTAAGGCTATCGCCAAAGGAATGCCAAGCTCTGCGGAAAAACGCGTTTGGGTGCTAAGCCCGGATTCACCATGAGCACGCAGCAGAAATGTCGTCAGGCCAAGGAGCCCCAGGTTCAGGCCGACGCCCGAGAGCACGGCGGGGACTTTCGCAAAGAGCACAAGGCTTGCATGGAGTGCCCCGACCAGAGCACCCGCCAGCAGTCCGGCAAGCAAACCCAGCCAGGCACTGCCGGTCGCGCTTGCCACGGCCACGGCGGCATAGGCTCCCGCCAGAAGTTTAGCCTCCAGCCCCAGGGCGATCACCCCCACCCGCTCGGAGAGTGCCCCCCCCAGTGCCGCCAGCCCCAGAGGAGCCCAGAGCCGCAGAACCGCCGCCAGAAAGTCCATGCCCCACGATTCGACAGGGCTCACCAGGGTTCCTTTTTCAGGAAGGAGATCAACCGGTTTTTCGAGAATAGTGCCTCATGTATCTTCATCCTGACCGCTGTTTTTCGCCTGAGCCTGCCCGCCGTGGGGT
>NZ_CBAYMC010000179.1:0-9281 GCF_964826245.1 Armatimonas sp.
CTAAATCTCGCTTTCGCCTCGCTCAGCTCGCTACTTTCCGCCCTGCCTGCCACGGCCCAGACCACGCTCTTTTCCGATAACTTCAACCGCGCCATGCTCACGGTCAGCGCACCGACGACCTACACCACCACGGTCACAGCGGGCGATGGCGGGGCGAGCATTGTCGCCAGCGATTTTCTACGCCTCACCAACGATGCCACCGTGGCGGGAAATGCTTCGGGGCGTGTCTTTGTCACCGGAGCTACGTCGAGTTTCACCCCATTTCAGCAGAGCTTGGCTAGTAACGCTAGCACGCTGGAGTGGAGCTTCAATGCCAAGAGCAATCGTAATAGCGATCCGGGCGGCTTTGGCGCGGGCAACTACAGCCTTGCTGTCGTTCTTGGCGCGTCGGGGAGCGATCTCACCACGGCCAATGGCTACGCCATCGCCTACGGAAACTCAGGAGCGCCCGATCCGATTCGGCTGGTAAAGTTTGCTGGGGGGCTGGACGCGGACGCCAATCTCACGACGATGATCTCCAGTGGCGCCGCCGATCTGTCCGGCTTTGCCAACTACTTCAGTGTCAAGGTGCGCTACGCCCCGAGCACGGATAGCTGGCAGCTCTTCATCCGCGACGATGGCACAAGCAGCTGGAGCGATCCAAGCACTGTCTCGTCACAGATCGGGAGCACCGTGACGGACAATACCTACACCAGCACGCCCCTCACCCACTTTGGCTTTGGCTGGAACTACAACAGCGCCGCCAATCAGAGCGCCCAGTTCGATAACTTCCAGGTCAGTGCGCTTAGCAGCACCGCAGCTCCTGAGCCGTCCACACTCCTCTTGCTTCTCCCTGGTTTATGCCTACTCCGACGAAGATTCCGAGCATGATATACTGATGGGTTGGGCCGCGATGGTGAATGCCATGCGGCCCTAACTCTGTCAGAAAGGAGGCGGCTCTGTTATGTCTAAACCCATTGTCGCCATCGTTGGACGCCCCAACGTCGGAAAGTCCACTCTCTTTAATCGTCTCACGGGCAAACGAATTGCTATCGTGGAGGACACTCCTGGAATCACCCGTGATCGGCTCTATGCTGAGGGCGAGTGGAACGGGCGCAACTACACTCTCATTGATACGGGAGGCATCAGCATGGATGAGGAAGACCCCATGCAGGCGCAGATCCGTATCCAGGCGCAGATTGCCATGGAGGAGGCCGATGTCATCCTCATGCTCTGTGATGCCGCGCAGGGAGTCACGCCCAACGACCGCGAGCTTGCTGATGAGCTACGTGGCGCCGTTACCGTGCCGCTTTTTGTCGTCGTTAATAAGTCCGACAACCCTCATCGCGACATTGATGCGATGGAGTTTTATAGCCTGGGACTGGGCGGCGAGCTCTACCCCGTCTCCGCGATCTCTAGCCGTGGCGTCGGCGACTTACTCGATGCCGTCGTTGCCTCGTTCCCTCCCGAGGGTGATGAGACCATCAGCGATGAGACCGTGCGCATTGCCATTGTGGGCCGCCCGAATGTGGGCAAGTCGTCCATGATCAACGCGATCTTAGGGGAGGAGCGCACCATTGTCTCCCCCGTCGCCGGAACGACCCGTGATGCCATTGATACCTACTTCGAGTTTGAAGGCAAGCGCCTGCTGCTCATTGATACGGCGGGCATTCGGCGCTCGGGCAAGATCCAAGGGACGGTAGAGTACTACTCCGTGCTCCGTGCCCAAAGAGCCATCGAGCGCTGCGATGTGGCGATCACCGTTGTGGATAGTATCGAGGGACTCCGCGATGGTGACAAGCGTGTCCTAGGAATGGCCGATGAGGCAGGACGTGCCTCGGTGATCTGTGTGAACAAGTGGGATGAGGGCCGTAAAGGGATTCTCTCAGAGAACGCGGGGAAGAATCCCATGCGGATCTTTACCCAGACCCTGCGCGATGAGCTTCCCTTCGCCAGCTATGCCCCCATCACGTTCTGTTCCGCCCTCAAGAGCACGGGGATCGGGGCGTTTCTGGAGACCGCGATCCACGCCGCTGAGAACCACTCCATGCGCATCCCCACCGGAGAGCTGAACCGGCTTATTCGCGATGCGGTGGATGCTCGCCCGTACCAGACCAAGGGCCGAATGCTCAAAGTCAAGTACGCCACGATGGCCGCCGTCCAGCCCCCGACGATTGTCTTGTTTGTCAACGACCCTGAGCTGATGCACTTCTCCTACCAGCGCTACCTAGAGAACCAGCTCCGCAAGACCTACGGCCTCGAAGGCACCCCCATCAAGATCATCTGCCGGAAGGCCGCGAAAGAGCCCGGCGACGACTAACGACCGAAAGCAAACCGCCCGCTCTCTTGCTTTGAGAGCGGGCGGTTTGCACTTGCCTACTAGATAAACCGCCCAGCGGTGAGCCAGAAGATCAGGCCCGAGACTAGAATCGTCACCGGCAGGGTTAGCACCCAGGCGATGAGGATATTGCGAATGGTCTTGGGCTGAAGCCCAGATTTGTTAGCCGCCATCGTCCCCGCAATTCCCGATGAGAGAATGTGCGTGGTGGAGACCGGCGCGGCGAGCATATCAGCCGTCATGATCGTCAGCATCGCCGTCATCTCTGCCGCCGCTCCCTGGCCATAGTTCAGGTGCGCCTTGCCGATCTTCTCACCCACGGTCACCACGATGCGCTTCCAGCCCACCATCGTCCCGACACCGAGTGCGAGTGCCACCGCAACAGTGACCCAGGGCGTGACGAACTCAACCGTCGCCTTAATCTCTTTCTGCCCTTTATCGAGCAGGTCTTTATCGTCGGCGCTAAGCCTCTTGTCCTTGGCAACTTTCTTGAGTGCGGACGCGGCTTTCAGCGCTTCTTTGCGCAGCTCGGACTGCTCGGTCAGAGAAAGCTCGGTCAGGCTCTGATGATTGGCCAGCAGCGCCTCGATCTTCTGGAGACGTGTGTCGGCTTCGACAGCTTTTTCCACTTTGGCAAGTTCGGGGCGCTCCACCAGCTTCTCAACTTGCTTCACCGTGCTGATCGTACTCTGAATCTTCTCCGCATTGAAGTTCGGATTGACCGTGAACTGACCAGGCAGCAGGGCAATCAGCACCAGCATCATCAGCCCAATGCCTTTTTGACCGTCGTTCGAGCCATGGAAGTAGCTCACGCCGGTACAGGTACCAATCAACAGAAGCCGGATCGGCCAGGGCGGTGGAGTGTCTCCCTTGGGCTCCTGAAACAGCTCAGGGCGCTTGATGAGAAGCTTCATCCCTAAAAAAATCAGCGCGGCGACCCCGAAGCCAACCAAGGGCGCAAGCGCAAGTCCCTTGAGCGTATCGTAGAACTTTTCGAGACTGACCTCTTTGTGGGCCAGCATGCCCCAGGTAATCCCAACACCCGTAATCGAGCCAATCAAAGTGTGCGAGCTGGAGGCAGGTAGTCCAACATACCATGTGGCCAGGTTCCAGAGCACCGCCGTGGTCAGAATCGAGAGGAGCATCCAGATCCCCATCGCGCCGCTTGCTCCCACCAGCATGTCAGTGGGAATCAGCCCAACGATCTTAAAGGCAACGCCAGCGCCTGCTCCCAGGACGCTGAGTACTCCCAAGAAGTTAATGAGTCCTGACCAAACCACAGCAACCGTCGGTTTGAGTGACCGGGTATAGATCACGGTCGCGACGGCATTGGCCGTATCGTGAAATCCATTAACAAACTCAAAACCCAGCGCGATGACAAGGCAGACCACCAGAAGGCTAATTGTTGAGATATCCATAGCTGTCCCCATGATCGCATCTCCTCACCTGCATGGTATTAAGCAAGCGTTAAATATCCCCGATCTGCCCTCACGGTAAAATTAAGAAACGAATGATCAAACAGAACTTGGAACCCGAACGAAGTACCATCCTGCCTCTGTAGTCAGCTCTCTTAATCTGCTTGTCTCCCCCTCCGTCGTCTTGGCACACCCCCCAGCAGATTTTCAGACCCAGGCTCCTCAAGCCGCGCAGCTCACGGCGGATCAGAAGAATACGATGCCTTACAGGGAGACCGTTCTCTCTTTTCGTCCGCTGGTGGCGGAGGCAGTGGGCCGCGTCCATGCTCAGGGGCACCCCGTGTAGGAGGTCCTTCACAGGGGGTTTATCTTGCGCCGAGGCCGCATCCGAGCTGACGGTACCGTGAACTCAGATGATACCTACACGATCCAGTATGACTTTGGGAGTGTCGGCCCCGTGCACCTGCGCGATATGTTCGCCGATGTGAGGAGCAGCCTTCCACGAGACGGGAGCTTTCGCCTGGGGCAGTTCCCCCCACAGTTTACCTATATCCTCCCCGTTTGCCTATAATCTGCACCATATGCTGCCGCTGACCATGCGCACCACGGAGGAGATGCTCCGCCTGGTTCCAAATGCCCTCTCAGACGGGTGGCCAGCAGCAGCGCCTCTGCATCGCCCGCGCCCTGGCGGTCTCCCCCGACGTGCTCCTCACCATTGTGACCGTCACGCACAACATGCAACAAGCCGCCCGCGTCTCCGAGTACACGGGCTTCTTCCTCAAGTCCCCCAGCCAGAAAGAAACCGACGACTACATCAATGGGTGCTTTGGATAGGTGCTGGGTTTTGGATAAGCCCGTGGGCCCGGACTTTCTGGGCAAATAGCTGCAAGCCTGCCTCTTCGCGCGCTCCTAGATTGTAGACAATGGCGTGCGAGAAATAGGCCTGGGCTCGCTCCAAGCTCTCGCCGTGCTCGGCGGCGCGGCGGGCCGCGACTTCGTCGAGGTGCGCGACTCCCCACTCTTTGGCGATCAGCAAGTCGCGCTGAAGCTCAGGCGTGAGCAGGTCAGGCCGCCCGATCCAGAGCGCGAAGACAAACGGGAGATTCGTCCACTCTTTCCATGCCTCCCCGAGATCAAGCACCGTCAGGCCCGCATCGTAGTCTAGATAACCCTTGTCGCCGATCAGTAGCGCGGCATCGTGGTCTTGGAGCATCGTCTCTAAGTCCGGAGCCAGCGGCGTGTACTCGGGAGTCAGACCAAAGCGCTCTTCGAGTAAGACGCGAGCGAGAGTCACACTGGTCAGCGACGATGTGTCCAAGGCGACCCGTCGAATCTTGGCAAGGGGGACTTGGGAAAACAGCCGCACGGAGCGCACCGGGCCATCGCAAGCCACGGCAACGCCGGGCGCGTAGACAAGCTGAGGACGGCGCACCCACGCCACAGAAGAGACCAAGCCCGCCGCAAAGTCTCCCGGCTCCAGCCGCGGAGCCAGTAGCGAGGGCAGAATATACTCCACACTTGCCCCCCGCCCACGGCCCTCTTCCGTCTCACTAAACCAGTCGGTCAGGGGCCGGGCATTCAGATACGGCACCGACCCCAGCTTAAAATTGAACGCGTTCATAAATCTATTCTACCACATTTGCGTGTATAATCAGAGTCACTATGAGCAACGATGACACACCTCCCGCTGTTCCGACCACAACCGTGAATACTGCTACCTCGCCAAATACCGTAGCACGCAAGTGGCTTGGACGAGGGCTTCTGGCTTTGATTGGCATTGGCGTGATCAACTTCGGCTACAACACAATTCTGACAAAGTCTCAGCTCGGCAAGGTTGCCAGCAAAGATGCTTCCGAGCAAAAGCTGGGCATTAGCCTCTTAATGGGCCGCAAAGTACTCTTTGACGCGCTCCAGGGCGGCGCTCCCCCCGAGACACGTCTAGCTGCCATCACCACCCTACAGGCGCTCGCGGAAGGCGGCCAGAACAAAGATGCCTTTGAGCAGCTTCTCCAGATGTGCAAAGACCCAGACACTGAGTCAACGGAGAAGAAAACCCACCCTGTGCGCGATGCCGCTCGCGCTGCCGTGGCCGCCACTGGGGCCAGCTATGCCGAGCGCCTCTTAGATGCCGCCAAAGACCCGGATGGCAATATCCGCGATGGTGCCCGCGAAGGCTTGAAGAAGATCGGAGCGCCTCTGAAAGAGCAGATGGCCAAGCGCCTCTCCGATGGCGGCTTGCGTGGCCCTATAGGGGATATTCTCGCCTCGATTGGCCCAGAGACGATTGCGCTCATCACGCCGTATCTCACGGATGAGAAAATCAAGGACGATCCCGGGGCCAAGATCACGCTGATCGAGACGCTGGGCAAGTTCAAGGTTCCGGAAGCCGCCGAGCCGATCCTGCCCTTTATCTCCGACACGGACCCCAATGTCCGGCGTTCTGTCATCACGTCACTGGCCAATATCGGCGACCCCGTGGGCGCACCGGTTCTCATTCAGGCACTGGAAAGCCCCGACACCGATGCCTCCGCCCGTGCCGCTGCCGCAGGTGCTCTAGGCGGAATCGCCACGCCTGAGGCGAATGCCGCTATGCTCAAGGCCCTCACCGACTACGACACCTTTGTGGGAGTGGCCGCCGCTGCCGGGCTTCGGCGTGCAGGGGATTCCGCATCGGCACAGATCGCCCAAGCCCTGCTTGATCCCAATCCTTCCGTGCGTGCACTCGCCGCCGAAGCCACCGGGGGAATGCGCTCCACGGCACTCGCCACCAAAGCAATGACCGACTCCGACGCCCGTGTGCGTGCCAAGGCCGCTAGCTCTCTGGGCGACATTCTCTTTCGCGCCGCCGCAATCCGCAAGGCACTGGGGGCACTGGCATCCGCCACCGACGATAAAGCCCGCGAGTCGGCAGTCACCGAGCTAGGTCGCTTTGGCGCAGAAGCGGAGGTCAATGGGGCAGGCATTCCTCCCGCCGCAAAATCCAACCTGGTTTCCTTCTGGACCACGAAGCGCGATGCGGAAAAAGACGATAAGAAAAAAGAGCCCTGGGACAAGCGAATCGCCAAGCTAAACGCCGCTCCTCCCCTCGCCGCACTGGCGCAGCCGACGGAGTTCACGCCCCTCGTCGCCGCACTCACGGATAAAGAAGGCAGCGCGGATGCCGCCACGATTGCCTTAGGCCGACTGGGAACACTGGCTGTAGATGCGCTCAAGGCCAAGCTGGGCAGTGGCGACGATACCCTGGCGTACTACGCGTCCAAGGCCCTCACCACCATTGGCCGCGATGCCGTCAGCGGCTTGCTCCCGCTGGCAACGGAGGGCAATCCTGCCGCGCGCTGGGCCGCCATCACCCTCGGCGAGATTCGTGATCCCAAGGCAGCGGAGACGCTTGAAGCCCTCACGAGATCTAGCAGCGAAGATACCGCATTTGTCGCTCAAGCGGCGCTCTCCAAAGTGAAGCCGGGCTAAACGAGCTCAGGAGTAAGCACGATGTCCCTGACCCTGGATTCTACACCACAGCGAAAACATATTGTCCACTACCCGGACGCGGATGGTAAACCTATGGCTGAAACAGATGCCCATCGTTTCCTGATCTCTAACAGCGTTAGTGCCCTGATATGGCACTTTACAAATCGCGCTGACTCGGTCTATGTCTCAGGCAATAACTTTATGTACTTTTCGGAGGGCGATCCGAAAGCGCGTATTTCCCCGGACTGCTATGTTGTTTTTGGACCCGCACAACGTGATCGAAACTCCTACCGAAGCTGGGACGAAAACGATGCGCTCCCTTCTGTGGTGTTTGAGTTCACCAGCAAGAAAACACAAAAAGAAGATGTCTCGGATAAGATGCAGACCTACGAGCAGCTCCGCATCCCTGAGTACTTTCTCTTTGATCCGACCGGCGACTATCTAAAGCCCGCCCTACGGGGCTACCGAATCACGCCTATCGGGATGTACTCTCCCATTGCTCCTCAAGAAGACGGGCGGCTTGTCTCGGAGCAGCTTGGCCTTGAGCTAGTCGCAGATGGCGTGCGACTGCGCTTTTTCAACCCTACAACGGGTGAGTTTCTCCCTACTCTGGCTGAGGCACAGAGTGAAATCGCGCGGCTTCGGGCGGAGCTGGAGCGCTTGAAAGGACAATAGAGTTCAGATGACCCCTTTGCGTTTTGGAATTGTCGGCTGTGGAGGGATCGCGGGCCTGCATGCGCGGACGTTTCGCGATGGCTTAGAGAAAGACGGCACTGCGGTACTGGTCGCAGGAGCGGAGACGGATCCGGAGCGGCGGGCAGCATTTGGCGAAAAATGGGGCATTCCCATGCACGACTCGCTGGAGAGTCTGCTGGCACGCGACGACATAGACGCGGTCGCCATCACAACCCCGAGCGGCCTCCATAGTACGCAGGCCATCCAAGTGGTGAAGTCGGGGCGACATGCGCTCTCGGAGAAGCCCCTCGATACTAATGCCGAGCGCGCCGCCGCCGCTGTTCTCGCCGCAAAAGAGGCAGGAGTTGTGCTGGCGGGAATCTTCCAGCAGCGCTTCAATGCCGATGTCCAAAAAGTGCGCCGCGCAGTGCAAGCCGGGGCGTTTGGCGAGCTGATCTATGTCCACTGCGAAACCCCGTGGTACCGGGCACAGAGCTACTACGACTCGGGCGAGTGGCGCGGGACGTGGGATTTAGACGGCGGCGTGCTGACCAACCAAGGCGTGCACATGGTAGATCGCCTGCTCTGGCTCGCGGGTGACTGGGACGAAGTGCTCCACTCGGTCTGCTCGCTCGGGAAGTTTCGCGATATCGAGGCGGAGACGCTGGGCGTGGCCACGGTGCGACTCAAGAACGGCGCCATTGCCACGATCACGGGCACGACGCTCGCCTACGATGGCATGGCGCAACGCGTGCTCATCTGCGGCACCGATGGCAGTGCTGCCTTTGACGGCGAGACTCTTGTCAAGTTCAAGACCCGCGAACCCTTTGAGGAAACGAGCGCAAGCTCAGAAGTAGAAGAAGTAGGCGTCGAAAACAAAGCCGCCGATCCTCTTGCCCTCTCCTCCAACCAGCACGAAGCCAACTACCGCGACTTTATCGCCGCCATTGGCGAAGGCCGGGAGCCCCTCACCAAGCCCGAAGAAGGCGTCCGCGTGGTTGCACTTCTCAACGCCATCTACGCCAAAGCAGGAGTCGGACCCTACGCCTAGAAAGTCAGAGTACCAAGAAGATGAGCCGAACATTTGACCTCTCCCCCGATGGCCACTGGCTCGTCTTCTCCCCTTGGGGCGGCAAGCACCTCGGGCTGTTTCTCTTTGACCTTGTGGCGCGGAAAGTGATGCCCCTCACCGCGCCAGGAATCTACGCCGACCATCCCGCATTTACTCCCGATGGCAAAGCCGTGATCTACTCACGAACTGAAAAGCTTTACGACGACCAGAGCGCACTGTGGCGAATCAACGTTGCCAGTGGTGAGAACACCCCACTCCTCTCTCAGTCGCGCCACTTTCACAGCGCGCCAACGGTCACTCCGGATGGATCACGCGTCGTCTTCATGCTCTCCCA
>NZ_CBAYMC010000180.1:0-9177 GCF_964826245.1 Armatimonas sp.
ACCTGCTCGGAGCGCTCTCGCAGACGCCGAACTACGGAGCTGACGGCTAAAAGCAGGCCCATTCGCACAACCATCTCCAGGACGTAGGCTCCCCAGTCAGGATGCGTAGACGGGGAGGGAACAGTGCCCAGAAACAGCGCAAGGCAGGCCCCTGAGCGCGTGATACTTGCCTCAATACGGTTCTCTAGCAGTGTCTCTCCTGCGAGAACCACGAAGGCGACCACCCAGATTGCGCTGTCTAGCCCACCGGAAAAGCGCAACCCCAAGGCAATCGAGATCAGGTCTAGGCTGACAAACAGCCAGCCAAGCCCATAGTAGGCACGGGAGGCGATTCCCGCCTGATCCCGCCGTGCCGAGGCCCAGTTACGCACCCCAAGGTTTGCCGCCGCCAGTACTAAGACGGCCACGAAGGGCTTGAGCTGAATGGGCGGCGCATGCGTGTCGACTCCAGCAGCGCGGACAAATGCCCAGATAACGATTCCGACAACACAGGCCCAGTAGATACCATTGGGATTTTGACGTACATGACGGCTCAAGCGGCGCGCACGACGAGAGAGAGCGGGCATTCGGGGCTACAATGTTCCATTGAGGACATAGCGATAGAGAGAGAGGCGCAGCATCTTTAAAGCATCCTCGGCGAGCTTTTCTGGCACTGCACTCCCATCACTGGTATCCAGGGTGACCAAGTTCTCTCCGCGAACCTGAATCGTCGCCCCCATCTTGCGAACATCGTAGACCTGAAGATCTTGGTTGAGCATTTTATCCAGCGTTTCTGCGACGGTTTTTGCACGCTCGGGTTTGGTAGTTCTTAGAAACACCTTGCCATCCAAGAGAACTTCAGTCGCGGGGCCGTCGGGACGCGTGGTGACTTTGAGAATATTCGACGTGGCGCGCCGGTTGATCGGCAGCCCCATCTGGGAGATCTGGGTGATCATCGACTCGGCGCGGATCTTCTCAGGCGGGTGGGTTCGGAAAATTCCCATCTCGACATCAGGGCGGCTGCGCTGATCCCGCGCCAAGCGCTCCATGAATGTCAGCATCCCGACAGGGTTGTAGCCCGCTTTCTGTGCGAGGATAATCCCCCCCTGATCGGCGTCGCGCTCAGCGGTCTGTCCGTAGCCATTGACTTTCTGAATCGCCAGGAGCTGAAAGCCCGTCAGGAGATTACCGGTATCCTGCATCGGGACTTTGGCAAGGATGGCACCCAGTGCCGCAATCGCCATCTGAGTATTGAGCTTGCTCTGCTCTCGCTGGAGCTTTGCACCATGACTGTGGGCAGCGTGGATGACCTCGTGGCCCATCACGCCTGCAAGCTCATCGTCAGACTGTGCGTACTTAAGCAGGCCTTTGTTGATATAGACATAGCCCCCGGGGAGCGCAAACGCGTTGGTGTCGGGGTCATCTACGATAAAGAACTTGTAGTTGAGTGGGCGGGAGAGCTTATTCTCGGTGCCATAGAGGGCGGGTATGGGCGTGATATTGGCAAGTGCCGCGAGCTTCTGGCCAATGGTCTCCACGCGCTTGACCAAGGCCGGATCACTCACGAGCTTAAGGCCGCTCTTGAGCATCTCCTCATGAGCCTCGCGGCCCATCTTGACCTCGGGGTCTTCGGCAGGTGGGGGGGGTGGTTTTTGTGCCCAGACAGTTGTCACTCCGAGACAAAGAGCAATGGCAGTGAGTGCGACGGTGCGTTTCATGATGGATCCCCTCTATATTCTACGGCATTTCGGGGCTAAGAGTTCCAAAAATAAAGAAGACGAGGCGCACCGCGCCTCGTCTCAAAGGTGTTGTGTGAGTGAGCCTACTTGTAGCGACGCGCCCCGGCATACTTGCTAGCGTAGTAGGGCAGGTCGAGGGGATCCAGCACAACGCCACGCTTGCTACTGGCGGCATGGACAAACATCCCGTTGCCCACAAACATTCCCACATGGGAGATTCCAGCGCGGTACGTTCCGGCAAAGAAGACCACATCTCCGGGCTGAAGCTCACTCCGCGAGAGCCGCTTTCCAACCTGAAACTGCTCGCGAGCCGTGCGGGGAAGAGACAATCCCTCGCCACGCATCAGGTGCTGTACAAAGCTGGAACAGTCGAAAACTCCATTGTTGCCTGATGCTCCAAAGACATAGCGGGAACCACGGTAGGAGATTGCGCGAGAGATCAGCTTACTATTCACACCAACGCGGCCACTGCGCGGGCCATTGGCTTCGAGGGCGGCGCGGCTCTTGCCGATGGTATCTTCGCCCGCTGCTAGCGTGTGGTCGAGTTCTTCGTCGCCCGTCTCAAGAGTCAGGTTGATCGTGCTCTCGTCATCGGGATCGGTTGCCTTAACAGCAGGAGCTGGCTTGGTGGTGGGGGAAGGCTTGGTGGCTTTGGTGGCGACCATGGTGGTCTTGGAGCGCTTGGCTCCTTCAAAGCGAGTACGGTTCTGGGCCGTGGCCACCGAGGTGGTGGCAGTGAGGGCAAACAAAGTAAAGGCGATGGTAAGTTGTGTCTGCAGGCGGTTCGTTCTAAAGCGCGTCAATATTTCGTTCCTTAATCCTTAGCGTTCCTGTTTTTGGACAATCGCAGAATTGAGTGTAACCCAGAGGGCTGTGGGTTGTCAATAGTAGGTGTGACGTAGGACACGGGTTTTTACTGTACTAATTCTGGGTAGATTAGGGTATTCTCATCAGTGTCTTTGGTAAATCAAGTGAGGTAAATTTCGACCATGTTTTTTAAGCGAATACAAAGAGTTTTTGTTCCGGGTCTTGTTGTAATGGCACTTGCAGGAAATGCACGTGCAGACATCAAAGTGATCTCGAAGATGACCATGGATGGTCCTTCGATGGCGGGGCTGGCCGGTGGCCTCGGGGGAGGTGCAGCCGCGTCCAAGCCTGGTGAGCCATCCAAGACCACAACCTACTACAAGGGCAATAAAGTCCGTGTCGAGGATGCATCGGGAATGATCACGATCACCGACAATGATGCGGGAACCATGACTCAGATTGACACGAAGAAGAAGACCTACTCCACGGTCAAGCTGTCGGAGATGCTTGGTGCGCTCAACGAAGGCGGTGGCCCTGCCGCACAGTTTTTGGAGATGATGGAGATGAAGGTCAAGAGTGATGTTAAGCCAGGAGGCCATGAGCGCCAAATCGCAGGCAAAAAAGCGACCGACTATCTCTGGACAGCAACGATGAGCATGGGAATGAAGGGCGGCGACGAGGGGGCAGGGGAGCTTGCCAATATCACGATGGAAGGCGAGCAGTGGACCACGGAAGAGATCAAGCTACCTGCCACCTCGACCACAGCGGCTCCTCAAATTCCAGGGATCGGAGGCGGCATGATGGGCGGCATGATGAAGATGATGAACAACATGCCAGGAATGAAGAGCATGATGGAGACAATGGCCAAGATCAAGGGCTTCTCCCTCCTGACCAACATGAAGATCACCATCAAGAGTCCTTTTGCCGAAGCACAAGGACAGGATCTTTCCAAGCCTATTAGCAATAAGACGGAGGTTGTTGAGCTGAGCGAAGCAGAGCTCCCCGAAAGCCTCTTTGTCGCTCCCGCAGGCTTCAAGAAGGTTCCCTACAAGGCTCCACAGTTGCCGGGTGGGTTTGGAGGTTAGAATGCAGAGAGTGGCTTTCACGATCTTTGCGGCGACACTTCTGAGCACTGCCGCCCACGCGGACCTAAAACTGGTGCAGAAAACCATCATGGAGGGGAACCTCAGCAAGAGGGTTCAGGGAGCAGGAGGGCCGCCCACACCGCCGTCTGTGACGATGTTCTACAAGGGAAATAAAACGCGCACGGAGTCGGGAGACCGGGTGACGATCTTTGATGGTGAGCGTGTTCTCTTGCTCAATCCGGCAAAGAAAACCTACCAGGCTATTCCCAAAAACGCGGCTGCCGAAATGGCTAATCCCATGATGGCGATGATGGATATCAAGGCCAGTGTGGACGTGAAAGCGACGGGCAAGACCCAGACGATTCAAGGGAAACAGGCCAAACAGTACGTGATGACCATGACCATGAAGCTGGGAATGAAGCAAGGCGCAGGTGGCGCAGAAAAAGGGGAAGCTCCCCAGCTTCCCTCTTTTACCACCCGAACCGAGCTATGGACCGCGGAGTTTCCTGGAGTCACGCTCTCTCCCAGCATGGCAAAGCAAAACATGCCAGGTGGGATGGCGAGTATGCCCTTCGTGAAGGATATGACCGAGAAGCTCAAAACCATCAAGGGAATTCCGCTTCTGACTACCATGAACCAAGAGATCATGGGAAAGAAGCTGAACATGTCCATCAAGACAGTCTCCCTCTCCGAAGCGCCTCTTCCCGCTAGCCTCTTTGCACCGCCCGCTGGCTATAAGCAGGTGCCCTACACGGCTCCTGCGATGCCCATGATGCCCGGCGGCGGTTAGCGCCGAGGCACTAATAAGATCGCGGTAGGAACTTGAACACCGGTGGGCTCGACTTCTTGGAGCCCACCGTTTTCTTGGTAGGTCATCTGCGCGGAGGGGCCACCATCAAGGCACATGGCTTCCTCAGGGGCGCTGTGGAGTGTGTTTTTAAAGTAGCCCATGAGATAACGCGCTAGCTCACCATAGGTCATGGCATCCGCACGGCAGAAGACCAGAAAGCGCCCGTTCGATGCCACGGCAAGACGAGGCACACGGACATCACTGACCAGCTTCTCGGCACGATCTGCGATGTCCACTTTTTCTTTATGGATCAGCCGAGGGCCGCACGCCACCGCCGACTGCACACGCCAGGTCAGAGGGTTCTTGGTCTTGACAGGCTTCTCGTAGCGGCGCACTCCCGACAGCTCCGTGCCTGCCGCCCACGCAAACTGCGCCTCACCCGACTCCGAGAAACCCACCGATGAGCGAAGTGCCTCCCCAACGGGCGTTCCGGGGGCGACGATCTTTCCCTCTAGGATGCAGAGCTGGACAAGCTGCTTGCGCCGCCCGAGTGAGTCGTAGCTCTCCCCAAAAAAGCCGCCATTGACCCCGGCGACGGCATCGTATTTCCTAGCCCAGTCCCGCACCGTGTGGGCATCCCCGACGATGTTATTTCGCAAGGGCTCTAAGTTCTCCGCAACGACCATCGGGCGAACGGTGGCAAGATTGCGATCCACGGTCAGCGTCTGCGTGAGGGCGACTCTATCCTGGCGAAAGACAACCCCGTCAGCCACAGTGACTTCCGAAGAGGGTTGGTGAGGGCACCCCACAAGCAAAAGAGCCGCTGCGAGAGACGCAGCGACTCGTAGAGTATGCTTTCGTCGGCTAGACGAAGTCAATATCCTTGACCTCTTTGGCGTACTTTTCAATAAAGGCACGCCGTGGCTCCACTTTATCGCCTAGCAAAACCGTGAACATCTGATCGGCTTCCGCAGCCTCCTCGACCGTGACCTGTGCCAGGGTTCGGTTGGCTGGGTTCATGGTGGTGTCGGCCAGATCGTCGGGGTTCATCTCTCCCAGACCTTTAAAGCGGGTGACATGGGTGTCGCGCTTTTTGATCTCTTTGAGGATACGGTCCCGGTCTGCCTCCGTGCGGGCGTAGATTTTCTGGTCTTTGCCCACGCGGATTGAGTAGAGCGGCGGCTGTGCGACATAGATATGCCCACTCTCCACCAGCGGCTTCATGTAGCGGTAGAAGAAGTTGAGGAGCAGTGTCCGGATATGATCGCCGTCCACGTCCGCGTCGGCCATGATGATGATCTTGTGGTAGCGCAGCTTCGCCAGATCAAAGTTATTGCCTTTGTCTTTCTCTTCATCCGCCGACGTGGAGAGGGAGATTCCGGCCCCGATTGCCATGATGAGCTGCTTGATACCGTCGTTGTCGAGCGCACGGTCGATACGGGCTTTCTCAACACAGAGGATCTTTCCTCGAAGCGGCAAGACCGCCTGTGTCCGTCGGTCACGGCCCTGCTTGGCAGAGCCGCCTGCCGAGTCACCCTCAACAATATAGAGCTCACACTTGCTGGCGTCTTTCTCCATGCAGTCGGCGAGCTTGCCGGGCAAGCCCCCGCCGTCCATGGCGCTCTGTCGCTTGATGAGATCCGCCGCTTTTCGAGCCGCGTCACGAGCACGCTGGGCCAGAGAAGCTTTCTCTAGCACTGCCTTGGCGATATTGGGGTTCTCCTCAAAGAACTCCGCCAGCCCCTCACCGACAATGGAGTTGGTGACGCCTTGAATCTCAGGGTTACCGAGCTTGTTTTTCGTCTGCCCTTCAAACTGTGGGTTCGAGATACGCACCGAGATCACCGCCACCAGGCCCTCGCGCACATCGTCGCCAGAGAAGTTGTTGTCTTTCTCTTTTAAGTAGTTGGCCTTGCGGGCGTAGTTGTTGATCACACGGGTTAGCGCGGTCTGGAAACCAGAGAGGTGCGTCCCACCGTCATGGGTGTTGATATTATTGACAAAGGAGTAGATATTCTCCTGGTAGCCCTTGTTGTACTGGAGTGCAATCTCGATCTGCGCCGTCTCGCCCTCACGGTACTCGCGCTCTCGGTAGAAGTAGATCACCCGTGCGTGCATCGGGTCTTTGTTCTCATTGAGATGGGCGACGTACTCCGCGATACCACGTTTATGGTGGTAGACCTCCGGCTCGCCATCGTGGAGCTCGTCAATAAACGTGATCGCGACTTCTTTGTTGAGATACGACAGCTCGCGGATACGGGCGCGGAGACGGTCCGCCGAGTAGGCAAGCTGGCCTTCCTCGTTTAGCGCACTGGAGAAGATCGTGTCATCCGCAAGCCACGTCTGGGTGGTGCCCGTCTCGCTAGGATCGCACTCCCCAACGACGTGTAGCTTCTTGGTGACCTTGCCCCGTGCAAAGCGAATCTTGTGGATCTTGCCGTTCTGCTTGACAGTGGTCTCCATCCAGGTCGAGAGGGCATTGACACAGCTCGCCCCGACCCCGTGAAGGCCACCGGATGTCTTATACCCACCACCACCGAACTTTCCACCCGCGTGGAGCTCGGTCAGAGCGAGCTCAACTCCGGGCTTACCGGACTTGGAGTTAATGCCCACCGGAATACCGCGTCCGTTATCCTCGACGCTAATCGTGCGGTTTTTATGGAGAATCACCGTGATCTTGGTACAGTGTCCCGCTAAAACTTCATCAATGGAGTTGTCAATGATCTCTCGAAAAAGGTGGTGCATTCCTGGAATGCCCGTGTCACCAATGTACATCGCAGGACGGTGCCGAACGGCTTCTAGTCCCTCAAGTTTCGAGATGGAGTCTCCATCATAAACGGTCTCGATTTTTTCGAGTGTTGGAGTTTCAACAACCTCGTCGCCCTCGTTCATCTCACCCAAAATTTCGTTCTCTTTATCACTTGCCAAAGTCTGATCCTCCTAATGATTTTACCATGAAGCCCTCTTAAACTCCCGTCTTAAGCAGCATTCCGGAAATCCACAAACTACCCTGCGATTCGCGGGTAAAATGAGGTCACTATGTTTACCCCACTCGTCGCCTTGGTGGCGCTTTTTTGTCTCTCGGCTCCCACAGTCAAAAAGAAAACCGTGGTGCGGCAGCTTGCGCCAGGGGTGGAGCTGGTGCAGGAGATTATCCCGGAGGGCGACAAAGACGGGCCATTAGTGGTCACGACCGTGCGAATTGACCCGAAAGTGAAGGGCGTGCGGGTCGAAGCGGCGCTGGGAGGCGACTCCGTCTGGGCCAACGATGCGACCCTCGGGCGGGAGATTCCCTCCAAGACCGTGGCACGGCGAAAGGCAGTCGCGGGGATCAATGCGAGCTTCTTTCCCTTTGCGGGCAACCCCATTGGGCTCCATGTCGAAAACGGTGAGCTGGTGACGGAGCCCGGCTTGCCACGCACGGCATTTGTGCTCATGGACGATGGATCGGCGCAGTTCCCTCGGTTCTCGTTTGAGGGCACTGTCAATGGAAAGACGCTTCATGGCCTCAACCGCAAGCCAGGCAAGGGCAAAGAGCTTCTGCTCTTCACCCCGATCTTCGCGGAGAAAACCCTCAAGACGGAGGGGCGCTATGAGGTGGTGGTGGAGGGAGTGAGCCTTCCGCTGAAGTTCGGAACGGAGCTCACGGGGAAAGTGGTGTCGGTGGGAGTGGGCGGTCTGACGCCGCTCAAGCCCGGAACGGTAGTGCTTTCTGCGGGAGGCGACACCACCGACTGGCTCAGCTCCTGGGCAAGACCCGGGGA
Source organism: Armatimonas sp. (assembly GCF_964826245.1). Lineage (NCBI taxonomy): Bacteria > Bacillati > Armatimonadota > Armatimonadia > Armatimonadales > Armatimonadaceae > Armatimonas > Armatimonas sp. The sequence continues at coordinate 8,165 of NZ_CBAYMC010000180.1, forward strand.
GGCGGTGACGATCTCACTGAAAGCCACGCCGCTGGACCGGACGCTGGATCCGGCGAAGATCTTGCAGGCAGTGACGGGCTCAGGACGGCTCTTGGCGGGCGGGAAGTTTGCCTTAAACCTGGCGGATGAGAAGATTGGGGCGAGCTTTTCCACGGCGCGCCATCCCCGGACAGCGGTCGGAGCCACGGCGGATGGTAAGCTGCTCTTTGTAACTGTGGATGGCAGGCAGGCCAAGCTCTCGCGGGGTGCGTCTCTTACTGAGCTGGCAGGAATTATGCTGGCGCTCGGCGCGGTCGAGGCGGTGAATCTGGATGGCGGGGGCTCATCGGCGTGTGCAGTGCGTGGCGCGGTTGCCAACTCACCCTCAGAGGGCGTCGAGCGCCCCGTTGCCGATAGCCTGCTTGTCTTTGCCGAGGAGTCGCCGATGATGCCGTTGGGTGAGCTGACAATTGCCGCCCCGGAGCGAGTACTGGCGGTGGGGGAGACGTGCACTTTCCCTCTGCCCGCTGGCGTGGATCCCACAGGCGTTGTCTGGACCGTTTCAGGCGGGATTGGTTTTGTCGATCAGGAAGGCAGCTTTCGGGCACAGCGCGCTGGCAAAGGCGCCGTGATTGTCTGGCGTGGGAGCCAGTCCGTGCGTGTCCCTGTCGAAGTCGCAAAAGACCCCGCAAAAGTAGCGCCCAAACTCGACACGCCTGAGTTTGTCCCACAAGCCATATTAACCGCGGATGGCATGACCCTGACGATTACCATTGCTAACAGTGAGGGAGATCGGCTCGGGGGCGAAGCAATTGCACTTGCTGTCACGGGGGGAGTCGCTACACCGAGCCGCACCACCACCAACCCACGTGGCGAGGCAATCGTGACCCTTCAGTGGGACACAAGCACCGCACCCGCCGCCCGCCAGATCAAGGTCTCGTCACCGAATAAGCGCTTCCTGAGCGTGATTGTCAAGCCGTCTTAGAGCGACTACGGGGAAGGAAAAGTGCCGCAAGGACAGCCCCTGCGGCACC
>NZ_CBAYMC010000181.1:0-9155 GCF_964826245.1 Armatimonas sp.
TGGCTCCCCAACTTTGAGCCGCTCAATAGAGGGCAGCTTCTCGGCGAGATAGGTCTCCACAAGCTGATCCAGCGGGCCGCAGGTGAGGCCCATGTCATGCTTGCCGCGCAGGCCTAGCAGCGCCACAGGCTTGCCGTCACGGACGGCAAACTCTGCCGTGTCCTGCATCCAGACATCCGACGCATGGGCAGGGTCGTTGGCGATGGCATGCACCGGCACTGGCGAGAGCCGTTTGAGTGCCTCGACCAGTGGCTGTGTACGCGGCGTCTCCACCACAAAGAGTGCCTCGACAGTGTCCAAAGACGAGCAGAGAAGAACGGGAGAAGGCATGAACGGGATTGTACCCGCAGGAATCACGGCGTGTTACGGCGAAGAAGAGGGCATGACAAAGATTCCAGTTTGTTTACAGATGTACACGGTTCGCGACGATGCCCAGCGCGACTTGGTGGGAACTCTGGCCTATGTGGCGAGCCTTGGCTATCAGGGTGTGGAACTGGCGGGCTACGCGGGCAAGACTGCAGAAGAGTATAAAGCGCTTCTCGATGCCAATAACCTGCGAGCCATTGGGGCGCATGTTGGGGTAGATGTCGTGACAGGCAAGCCCGACCAGGCGATCGCTGAGGCTCGGCTCTTTGGCTACGACTATGTGATCGTCCCCTGGATCGGCAAGCCCTACACCGAGTCTCTAGCGGGCTACGCCAAGCTCGGGGCGGAGCTGAGTGCGATTGCTCCGGTGTACGCCGACGCGGGCCTGACACTCTGCTACCACAACCATGCTTTTGAGTTTGATCTCTCGGAAGGCGGCAAGACGGGCCTGGATGTTCTCTTTGAGTCCGCTCCAAGCCTTCAGGCCGAGCTCGACACGTTCTGGATTAAAAAAGGCGGTCAGGACATTGCGGATTATTTAACACGGCTCTCCGGGCGTGTCCCGCTGGTGCACCTGAAAGACATGGACAGCGACGGCAGCTTTGCGCCTGTCGGAGCCGGAACCGTAGACTATCCTGCACTCTTCGCCGCGGCAGAAGCGGCAGGGACGAAGTTCTACATGGTGGAGCAGGATAGCTGTCAGGCACCGCTCACGCCTCTGGAGTCCATTAAGATCAGTATCGAGAACCTCAAGGCTTGGGGCAAGGTTTAGGTACCCGATGCGCCTTGTCGGCTGGGTTGGTTTAGTGGTCTGTAGTATCGGACTACTTATTGACCTGGCTGCCTATCATAATCTGAGCCGAGTGGGGGCAGGAGCGGAGCTTGCCGATGTCCTCCGGACACTCTTTTGGGGGATGGCACTCTTTCCGATTGGGGGGAATCTGTGCCTGGTACTATTGCGACGAAGCAAGTGATTCTTTTCCGTGATATACTTGAAAAATCCTTGACACACCTTTGACTCAGGAACTTTTGTGTCAAAGGTATTGTCTAACGAGATGTCTTTTCATTTGTTTCTAAACAGAAAAGCACCCCCAAAACCATTATGATGACACCTGATTCTCCAACTTCGCCGCGCCGGCGACAAGATATTCTTAATCGTGTACGACAACGACAGACACTTCGCCAACCTCTCTCTACCGATGAAATTCTTCAAGCAGAGCAGCAGATGTTTGCAGAAGATGAAGTTTACGTTCCTCAGCTTCTTCAGGCCTATGCCCTCTTGCAGGGAAATGCGCCGACTGAGGAACTTCCGAGCTTCATTCGTGAGCCAGAGACTCTCCCGACATTCCAAACACCTCCTCCTACTCCCGTAGCGCCACCGCGTGTCGTCCCTGCGACGGTGGCGGCCCCCGTCGCGCAGCGTGATAACGTCCTTAAGCCGCCTCCTGCAGGCAAAGAACCAACGGAGTTTGACCGTCACCACAATGCCATGCGGCTCTATGTCATTCAGCAGTTTGAGGAAGGCAAGAAGTCCCGTGAGATTGCCGCGCTGATCGGAATCACGCCGCATAAGTTAACACGCTGGTACAACCAGGTCAAAGAGCTTCCCGCGACCATGCACCTTTGGATTCCGCTGATAGATGAAGACGAAGTAAAAGCCAAGGAGAGTGCTCCTGCGAAGCCTGTCGAGCAGCCTCAACCCGAGCCTGTGGTGGTCGTGAGAGCCCCACGTGCTGTTGAGCCTAGCCGAGAAGCCGTTAAAGCAGCCCGGCGTGCGCTCCGCAACGCGGCTAAAAACACGCAGGTGGCTCGGGATCGGGAAGAAGTCGCAGCATGGATTCGTGAGAACACGGAGCCACAAGAGGACTCCGCCGTGGCGAGCCGACTCGCTGCGCTTGCCTTCCATCGCCAGGAGTGGAGCCTGTCTCGGATCAGCCGCGCTCTGGATCTAGATGTCTCGACCATCAGTCGCTGGATGACCCGTGCACGTCAGGCTGAGCAAGCCGAAGAAGCACTCCAGAAGGGGATGGACAAGCGCCGTGCTGAACAAAAGCTCCGCGATGAGCAAAAACTCTTGGCAGACGTGAAGGCAAAACCGGTTCGAAGACCACAGCCCCGGCCTAAAGTGGCTCTCCCGCGGCCCATCGCCCCGCTCTCCGCGATGGCAAAGCGCTCCGTGGGAATGCTGAACGCGATCTTAGAACAAGCGGAGAGGGACGACAACGGAACCGTTTGCCTTATGGTTGCCTCCGCCATTGAGCGAGAGCGCGTGATGGCTGCCCTCTCCATGCTCGATGTCGAGGCAGGGCGACCTAAGGCAAACGGCAAGGGTTTTTCGATTCCACTACCGCCTGAGGAAGCGAGCTACCTTAGGCGGATGCTCGCACAGGGCTAGGCCCCTAGGCCTCAGCGGGTTCTTCTTTCAGGGCGGCTTTGATGCTCTCGGAGTAGCCACACTCTTTGTTGGCACACGCGATCCCCGTCAGTCGCCCTTTAAAGACTTTCTCATGCAACAAGCCCTCGCACTGAGGGCACTTGCGGTCGGTGAGGGGCTTGCCCGGGAGAGCGGTCTTGCAGGCAGGGTACTGATTACAGGAGTAGAAGACCCCGCTCCGGCTTCGCTTCTCCACAAACTCGCCCTTGCCACACGCAAAGCACTTGACCCCCGTAGACTCGGCGGCAGGCTTGTCTTTGTGGATGTACTTACACTCCGGGTAGCCAGGGCAGGCAAGAAACTTCCCAAAGCGCCCCGTCTTCTCGACCAAGAGGCGGCTACAGTTGGGGCAGGGGATCTCTGAGACCACAGGCTCTGCCACCGGAGCAGCCTCACCGTCAGCTCCTTCAGCGGCGAGCTTCTCGCTGTACTTACAGTCCGGGTAGCCTGAGCAGGAGATAAACTTTCCGTAGCGGCTAAATTTCTCCACAAGTGCCTTGCCACACTCAGGGCAGGCGCGACCAGTGTCTTTAGCGAACTTGCCCATGGTCTCATCGGCAGCCTTCAAGGCGATGGCAAAGGGCTCGTAGAACTCCTTGAGCAGCGCGATCCGGGTGTCCTTACCTTCCTCGATCGCGTCTAAGCGCTCCTCCATTCCTGCGGTAAAGTGTACATCGAGGATCTGGGGGAAGGCTTGAACCAGTAGATCGGTGACGACATTACCTAGGTCTGTGGGCTGAAATTTCTTCTCATTCAGCGCCACGTAGCCACGGTCCTGGATGGTCGAGATGATCGAGGCGTAGGTACTGGGGCGACCAATGCCTTGCTCCTCCATCGCCTTGACCAGAGTTGCTTCCGTGAAGCGTGGCGGGGGCTCGGTGAAGTGCTGCTTGGGCAGGAGCTTGAGCAGATCCAGCGGCATGCCCTCGTTGAGCGGCGGAAGCGGTGGCTTCTCGTCATCGTCCACTTGCGCTGGATTGTCCTTGCCTTCATTGTAGACCCGCAGGAAGCCGTCGAACTTGATCGTGGAGCCGGTTGCTCGGAACGTGTACTTTGCCGCTTCAATATCGGCTTGTACGACATCCATCACAGCGGGCGACATCTGCGACGCAATAAAGCGCAGCCAGATCAGGCGGTAGAGCTTGTACTGGTCGGCATTGAGGCGCGTCTTGATGCTATCGGGCTCTCGGGTGATGTAGGTCGGGCGAATCGCTTCGTGGGCATCCTGTGCGGCGTTCTTGGACTTGTAGACATTGAACTTCTCAGGCGCGTAGGGCTTGCCAAAGTTTTCGATAATGTACTCTTTTGCTGCCGCCTGTGCCTCGCCCGCGACGCGTGTTGAGTCGGTACGCATGTAGGTAATGAGACCCACGGTACCTGCATCGCCGCCCAAGTCAATGCCTTCGTAGAGCTGCTGCGCCACCGTCATGGTGCGCTTACTGGAAAATCCAAGCTTGCGCGCCGCTTCTTGCTGGATCGTGGACGTAATAAACGGGGCATAGGCACGTCGCTGCCGCTCGGACTTCTTGACCTTGGCGACCGTCCAGGGGGCGCTCTCGACCGCCCGCAAGACCGCCATGGTCTCGTCCTCAGTCTTAATCTCGAGCTTCTTGCCCTCGAAGCCCACTAAGTTGGCATCGAAAGCCTGCTTCTTGCCGGTCTGGGGCGCAAGGTTGGCGGTAAGGCTCCAGTACTCCACGGGCACAAACGCTAAAATCTCACGCTCACGGTCGCAGATCAGGCGCACGGCCACGGACTGTACACGGCCTGCGGAGAGATCTTTGCGCACTTTTTTCCAAAGCAGAGGGCTGATCTTGTAGCCGACTAGTCTATCTAGCGTCCGGCGTGTCTCTTGGGCCTCTACTTTATCTTGATTGATCTCACGGGGATTGGCAAGCGCTAAGTTCACCGCCGACTTGGTGATCTCATTAAAGACGATGCGCTTGATCTTCGCTTTAGGCAGCTTCAGTGCCTGCGCGATGTGCCACGAGATCGCCTCTCCCTCACGGTCAGGGTCGGAGGCCAGGTAGATGGTGTCACAGCCCTTGGCCGCCGCCGCGAGCTTTCCAAGCACGTCTTTACGGTCCGTCAGTGGCTCGTAGGTGAGTGCGAAGTCGTTTTCAATGTCCACGGACAACTTTGACTTGGGCAGGTCACGGACATGGCCCATGCTGGCCTCGACTTTGTAGTCGGGGCCAAGAAAACCCTTGATGGTCTTGGTCTTAGCCGGTGATTCGACGATAATGAGCGATCTTGCCATATTTTATTCCTGAGGGGGACGCCGCCGATTGTATCGTGGTGGCTCACCCCTTCGCAACGAGAGTGTACAATCCTATTGCTATTATGGTTCCCAGCCCCGAGTTTTACTGGCATACCACGCCGCTCCAATTTCTCCCTGAGATTCTTACGGAGGGAGCACTCCGCGCCTCTGCCCACCCGCGCCCCACGGCACTCTCGCGGCGACGAAAGCTAGGGCTAGAGAGCTATGTCCATCTCTCGTTTTCCTCACAAACCCCACTTTTGGCCGACAAGCTCCCGCGTGGCTATCCGCATGCGCTTCTTGCTTTCTCGCCTGAGATTAGTCAGCTCACTGGCGCGGCGTACCTAAAGTACAACACCAAGCGCTGGGCACACCGAGAAGAGTTTATCCCAATCACGGACCCCACGGAAAAACAGGCCTTTCTTATCGAGTGGCGCACGGGTCGCTACCCCTCCGCGGAGCTTCTCATTCCCGAGCGGCTCTTGCTAACCCACGCCGCCGCGCTGGTTTTCGCCTCGCAAGCCGAAGCCGACTGGCTCACAAGCCTCTCTCTGCCTACTCCTCCGATTACCATCGCCCCGGAAAGGTTCCCCTCGGGGCCAATTCCTGACCTCACACTTCTGTGGGAGTGGCGTGAGAGTTGTGAGCGAGCGGGTGCGCTCTTGCCGCCGCCCGACTTGCCGTTTGACTGATCCCCCTGACTCCCGCCGGGGGGGGCTTATCGATGGTACGCCTCGCCGCGGTTGATCTTGAAGGCGCGGTAGAGCTGCTCCACTAAGACGACTCTCGCGAGTGGGTGAGGGAGGGTCATCGGGCCAAACGAGAGCAAGAAGCTGGCACGAGAGCGGACGGCATCGCTGAGGCCGTTGGCTCCGCCGATGAGAAACAGTAAGTGGCTCTCGCCCTCGGTGCAGACCTGCTCGATCTTGGCTGCCAGCGCCTCGGAGGCCAGTGCCTTTCCGGTTCCATCGCAGGCCACGACCCAGCCGCGCTCGGGGATTTTGGCAAGCAGGCGCTCGCCCTCTTTCTCCGAGTTGGCACGGGTGTCTTCCTCAACCTCGATCAGCGCAAAGGAACTGGTCTGGCCCCCAAGCCGCTTGACATACTCCGCGATGGCGTCTTTCCAGTACGTCTCGCGCAGCTTCCCGACACAGAGCACGGTGACCTGGGGACGTGCGGCCACTACTCGCTGCTCTCGCCAGGGAGGGGCGGCATGTTGGCAATTGAGATCACGCGCCAGTGCGGCTCGGTGTAGATTAGGTTGTGGCGGCGCGTCTCTTTTCGCATCACCAGAGTGAGCTGGTTGCCACCCCAGAGCGTCTCGCTACCGTCACCGAGCACCGAGGCTGCCGTAAAGACCACCCGCTGGTCGGGGTTGCCATCGGCGGAGGGAAGCACGCGGGGTGGTGCCACTCTCACGTCGTAGCGTACTCCCTGCCCACTGCGCTTTGCCTGGGTGAGCAGAAGCTGCATCCGTGCTTTATTCATCATCCCGCTCTTGAAGTCGTTGGAGATCAAGTCCATCATGGACGAGACTCTCCCCGCTTGAGCGTAGTCCGCAGCCTCTTGCAGCGACTCCGCGATCTGAAGCTCCGGTGTCGCTGCCGGGCGCGGCGCGAGTGACCAGATACCCGCTGCGACGAGCAGCAGGGCACACACCACCAGAACTAGCTTACTCACTTTACTCATGGGAATTTCTCCTTATCATTATAAACGGCGTTGCGGTAAAATAGATGCGATGAAGACGCTAACACGACGAACTGTTTTGCGGGGCGCGGGTGTCGCGCTTGCCCTGCCCGCTTTTGAGGCGCTGGCTCAGACCACGGCGAAGTCGCCGAATCGCTTGGCGGTGCTCTACATGCCCAACGGGGTGAACCCCTTTGCGTGGACACCCAAAGGCAATGGAAGTCAGTTTGAGCTCTCAGAGATTCTTGCGCCTCTTGCTGCCGTCAAGGACGATATCCTCGTTCTCACGGAGCTGATGAACCATGGCTCGATCACGGGTGATGGACACTACTACAAGATCGCGCCGTTTCTGACCGGCACCACGATCGCCAAGACGACCGGGGCCAATCTCAATGCGGGGGGCATCTCGATAGACCAGCTTATCGCACAGAAGCTCGGCAACCTCACCCCGCTGCCATCGCTGGAGCTCTCCGTAGACCCTCCGACGACCTATGTGGATACCAATGTCGGCCTGACCGCGCTCTACGGCTCGCATATCTCCTGGAGCACGCCCACGACGCCCGTCTCGCGGGAGATCAATCCCCAAGCCGCTTTTGACCGTCTTTTCCGCCAGGGGCAGAGCGGAAAGGGCGTGAGCGCCAGTGACAAGTCCGTGCTAGACTCGGTGCTCGACGATGCGAGTGGCCTCAAGAAAAAGATCAGCGCCGCAGATCGCCTCAAGCTCGAAGAGTATCTAGATGCCGTGCGTGCCGTCGAGAAGCGTATCGCCTTCGATGCCGCTCGCCGCAAGGGCTCCGTCTTGGACGATCCCATTCTGCGTGCGGAGTCTGAGAAACTCGACAAGCGCATTAAAGACTGGTACGCCGTTCCCGGCGATAAGCGGCCTCTAGACCACACGGAGCAAGTGCGGATCATGCTGGATCTGATGGTACTGGGCTTCTGGTCGGACTCCACGCGTGTCTCCACGTTCCTCTTCGGCAACGAAGTCTCCGGGCGCAACTTCGGCTTCCTGCCCGGTGTCCACGGTGGCCACCACGAGTACAGCCACCATGAAAACAACGCCGAAAAACTCGATGCCTACAAAAAAATCGGGATCTGGCACCTGGCCCAGTACGGCTACATGCTCCAGCGCATGAAAGCCATCAAAGACGGTGAGGGCACGCTGCTCGACAATAGCATGGTGCTCTTCGGAAGTGGCATCAAAGATGGCAATGCGCACAGCCCCTACAACCTGCCACTCGTGCTCGGCGGGCGCGGCGGCAACACGCTCTCCACAGGTCGCCACCTGACCTACGCTAAGAATACTCCGCTCTGCAACCTCCACCTCGGTCTCCTGCGCCGCATGGGGGTTCCGCTAGAGCGCTTTGGAGACAGCACCGGCGAGCTCAAAGGCCTTAGCGACAAAGACTTCGCGGGTCTTGCGGGCTGATGTGAAATAGGATGAGATGAAGGTTGTAACTCGGCCTACGGGGGGATCACTATCCGCGCAACAGCTCGTTTCCCTGCCTTCGCCCACACAGGGAGAGCGATAGGGTGGGTGTTGGTGCCCCGCGTGCTATACTTCTCCCGACATGAAGCTTCCGCTGCGCTCTCTTCTTCCCCTCGGCACTCTTTTCGTTCTGCTCGCTGCCTGGTTTTTTGCGGCGAGCCGTGGCTGGCTGGTTCGTCCCACCGGACCCGGCACGCAGATCGGGCTGTTTCCCTCCCCAACGGAGGCACTGGCCGGGTTTTCGGAAGCATCGCGCGACGGTCGCCTTCTCAAAGACACGCTGGCCTCTCTGGCGCGTGTGCTGGTTGCCTATGTTTTGAGTGTGGGGTTGGGAGTGCCCCTCGGGCTCTGGCTGGGCCGTTGGGTGGCGGCTCGTGAGGCGCTGCTTCCTGTCCTGAACTTTCTTCGTGCGCTCTCGCCGCTGGCCTGGATTCCGTTTGCGGTTCTATGGCTCGGGACAGGGGACACGACCGTGGTTTTTCTGATCTTACTTGCCGCGCTCCCTCCGGTGGCCGTTACCACTGTCGCTGCCGTCGTGGCCGTTCCTCGTGTCTACTTCCGGGTTGCAGAAGACTATGGGCTCCGTGGACTGCGGCTTTTCTCCCAGGTGCTCTTTCCCGCCATCATGCCGCAGCTGGTGACCATGCTACGGGTAACCATGGGGCTCTGCTGGCTGGTTCTCGTGGCGGCGGAGATGATCGCCGGAGACCGTGGGGTGGGGTTTCTGATCCAGGATGCCAACCAGGCACTCCGCCCGGATCTTATCTTGGTGGGGATGCTGGTGATCGGAGTGCTGGGGATCACCTTTGACCGCTTGCTGATGCTTCTCACCAAAGTGCCGTCGCTGCGCTGGGGGTGGGAGCGATGAGCGCGTTAGAGCTACGAGGCGTTGGGCATACGTTTGGGGGCTTGGAAGTGCT
>NZ_CBAYMC010000182.1:0-9155 GCF_964826245.1 Armatimonas sp.
GGCTCCCTCCCGGGTTCGTCCCGCCGCCAAAGACCGAAGTATTCCCTCCACGGGTCGCGTTGGGTGTCGTGCCATAGTTGAAGCGATCTGAGCTTCCCTGGCCTTGGGCGCGCTCCTCACTAAACCGTGCGGGTGCCTGAAAGCCAGGACGTGAGGGCTGCCGAAATGTCGGGCGACCACGATCCCAGTCTTTGTCGCGGATACTGTCGCGGGAGCCATCCCAGCGATTTCGCTGATCCACAAAGATCGGACGTGTGTCGCGGATCACGATAGGGCGAATCCCGGCTCCCGGCCAGAAACCACAGTAGTCGTCCCAGTTGTTCCAGAAGCGGTTGCCCACCGAGATTGTCAAACACGACATGGGAGAGTAGACGATCCCACTACGCCAGGGCTGGTTGCCCCAGTAGCCACCAAAGACCGTCATCCCTGGAAACCAGCCCATGCCACAGTAAGCATCCCAGCTTGGCGCTAGTCCCATGTAGACGGGTCGGGTGTAGAAGTAGCGCTGCGGGAAAGGGAACCAGCGCCCGTTGGCAACTGCCGCATTCTCCAAGAAACCATTATCGGGCAAGTAGAGAGTGGGGACATTATTGCCTTCATTGACAAAGTACATCGCGCTATTGGTCTTGCCAAACTGCATCGCATAGAGATTCCCAGAGAATGGCACCGAGATCATCTGTCCATTCTCATCGGTCAGTAAGTAGCCATTCGAGTCGAAGACCGCTCGGACGATAGGAATTGGCTGGTTGCGCGGAGTCTCACGCCAATCAAAAACATCCGCACGCGACTGCGCCAGCGGCGGCGTAGCCGAGAACGTCTGTGCAAATGCCGCGGGGGCCATGAGTAGTAGAGCTGTTGCTAAAAACGCTTTCATCGGAAAATTCTCCTCTGTAATAAGAGACGTCAGAGCAAGACAAAATGTGACAATTATTTTTTGGTGAGGCAGTCACGAACAAACGCCAAGCTCTTGGCAAGACTGGCGGCTTTGTCTTCCCCACTAATGCTACACTCATAAGCAAGCCAGCCAGCGAAGTTTAGCTCACTCAGCACACGAAACGCAGCGACAAAGTCAATGTCGCCCGTTCCTGGCTCATGGCGCGTGTTGTCGGCGAGGTGTAAGTGATAGACATACTTAGCAGCATCCCGAAGTGCTTGCGGGGAGCTTGTCTCCTCGATATGCATGTGGAAGAGATCGGCGAGAATCCCGACGCCTTCGGGGGCGCCCGCGCGCTCGATGACGCGCTGCGCATCGGCAAGCCTTCGCAGATAGTGCTGCTCATAGCGATTCAGCGGCTCCAGCAGAAAGCGCGTGTTGTGTGCCGCCGCGTGGGGCGCAAGCTCTTGCAGTGCGGCGACCATCAGGCCGTCTTCCAGCTCGATGGCGGTCTTGTAGGGCGAGAGATCAGGGACTTTCGGGCCACCAAAGATCGGCGGGACGATCTGCCCCGCCGCACCGACCTCGCCGCAGAATTTTAGCAGCTCCTTGCTGCCTTCTATGGCCTTGCGCCGCCTCTCTTTGTCGGGGTCGAGGAAGTCAAAGCACGGATTGCCGTCAGGGTCGGCGTTGCCACAGACACTGGAGATAGGCACAAGCCCGTTGATCGCCTCGGCATCGCGCAGGCATTTTTCCAGTCCCCCACCCCAGACCCCCAGCTCCAGGCCCTCCACCCCATTGTCGTGCGCCCACTTCGCCTTCGCCGCCGTGGTCGGGCCCGGAATCAGCCCGAGCTGCAGTGCGATTTTCATGAGGGTATAGTACCTCCATGAAGACAGCAAGGGTGCGAACCGTGGGCGGGGTTCCCAGGATCGAAGTGGATGGTAAGCCGACACGGGCTCGGCTTTTCTGGGGTGGAGCCAGCGCGTCGCCGGTCCCGATTGGGGCGGAGCGGGAGATTACGTTCTCCTTTGTCGCGCCGCTTACCACCCAGACGGGGACGATCCACTTTCGCTTTGGTCGTGAGCTAGGCAAGGTCGGGGTGCGCGGGGTGCGCATTGTTGAGGCAGGCTCAGGCCGGGTCGTGCTGGGAGCGGAGCCAGCGTGGAAGGTCTGGCCACCGACCGAGGAGAGCCACGTGGAGTTTGGCGCGGGGGGCTTTGTCGCTCACGTGGTCGCGCCGCCACCGGGCAAGGAGTGGCCGGACTTCCACGTCTTTCACGAGCACCAGCTAAAGCTCACCAAGGGCAAGATCTACCAAGTCAGCCTGAGTGCGGAGGCGACTCCAGCGCGGAGCCTCACGGTCGCGCTCTACCAGCCAGGGACAAGCTACACGTTTCTGGCGGGGCCGTCGGTGCAGTTCGAGAGCCAGGTCAAGCTCGCTGCCGGCGTGGGGGTGAATATTGTCAGCTTTGAAGTGGCGCTTCCCTGGCCAGCCCCCGGCGAGCCGCTAGATTTCCAGGCCTCCGATGTCGCCTGTGAGCGTGTGCTGGCCGCCAACCCTAAGGCACTGCTACTCCCTCGTATTGGGGTCTATCCCCCGCCACACTGGCTCAAGTCCCACCCTGATGATGTCATGCGCTGGGACGACGGCGACCACGGCGGAGGGATGGCCAGCGCGGCGTCGGTGGCCTACCAACGGGACGGTGCGGAGCATCTTTCGGCGCTGGTGACGCACCTTGAGGCGACGTTTGGTGAGCGCATGATTGGCTACCATCCGACGGGCCAGAACACCGGCGAGTGGTTCTGGATGGACTCCTGGACCGGCGCACTTCCAGGCTACACGGCCTGTGATCGCACTGCCTGGGACGCCTGGCGAGCTGCGCAGAAGCTCCCGCCCGCGCCTGTTCCCACACCCGCAGAGCGCAAGGCAAAAACGCCCTCACCCACGGTCGTTGATTTCCACCGCTTCCTCTCCGAGACCATCGCCGACGCCGCGCTGGTGATGGCAAGCGCGGTCCGAAAAGCCAGCAAGGGCAAGAAGCTCTCGCTGCTGTTCTACGGCTACGGCTTCGAGTTCGCCCCGATGCCCAGCGGCCCGGCCAACAGCGGCCACTACGCACTCCATAAGCTCCTCGCCTCGCCCGCAGTGGATATTATCTGTGGCCCGTTTTCCTACTTCGAGCGCAGTATCGGCGGAGTCGGCCCGGTGATGAGCGCCGCGGAGAGCGTCCTCGCCGCAGGAAAGCTCTGGCTCAACGAGGACGACACGCGGACATATCTCGCCAAAGAACGAACCTTCCCCGGCTGGGACTCGGGCGCGGACACACTCGAAGGCACGCTTGGGGTGTTACGGCGCAATCTAGCACAGAACGCCTGCCGCAACCACGCCACGTGGTGGATGGATCTTCCGGGCACGGGCTGGTTCGACGATCCCAAGCTCTGGGAGGAGATACGACGATTCGCCGCCTGGGACGACTACTTTCTCGCCCACCCGACTCCATTCAAACCAGAGATAGCGCTGGTTCTCGACGAAACCGCCGCCTACCAGCTCTCTCCCAACGCTACCCAAAACGCGCCGCTCTCCGCGACGCGCAAGGCACTCGGGCTGGTCGGAGCGCCCTACGGCCAGTACTTGCTCACGGATGTGCTGGCAGGCACGTGTCCGGCTAAGGTGCTAGTCGTCTTGACAACCTCACAACGGATAGCGCTGGAGCGCCGAGCAAACGGCAAGGTGCTGGTCTTCGTGGACGAGAAGGGAGTCACCACCGAGGCGCTCCGAGCAGCCTGCCGTGCGGCGAAAGTCCATCTCTACACCCAGACCGATGCGGTGGTCTTTGCCAACGAGCCACTGATCGCGGTGCATGCCGTGAAGGACGGGCCAGTAACAGTCACCCCGAGGCATGGGGGCAAGCCGGTGACGCTTACCCTCAAGAAAGGAGAGACAGCGTGGCTGCTCTAGGAGTGGGGCGCAAGCTTTGCAAGGGTACACTTTTCTGACATGCCAACCCAACAAAAAGGGCTCTCGCTCACACGCCAGCTCACACAGATTCAGCCCTTCACGGGCCTCGTTCTCTGGCAGGACTCACCGCACCGCAGTACCGACGCAATCTCGCTGGAGTACAGCTATCTAGGCTACAATCAGCTCATCAAGGGCAAAGATAAGTACGACTGGAGCGCTTTAGAGAAGCTTTTAGACAGCATCGCCCACCGCAAGCACCAGGCCATTATTCGCCTCTACGACACCTACGTGGGCAAGCCCACCACGGTGCCGGGCTATATAAAGTCCCTGCCCGATTACAAAGAAACCAAGGGCAGGAGCGAAGGCAAGCACACAAGCTTTCCCGACTGGTCACACCCCGAGTGGCAGCGCTGCACTCTGGCATTTTTCGAGAAGCTCGCCGCCCGCTACGACAGCGACCCACGGCTTGCGTTTCTGCAAGTGGGCTTCGGGCTCTGGGCGGAGTACCATCTCTACGATGGCCCGTTTGCTCTGGGAAAGACCTTTCCCACAAAAGCCTTCCAGACACGCTTCCTGCGCCACCAAAACGCACTCTGGAAGACCACACCCTGGATGCTCTCCATTGATGCCGCCGATGACGAAAGCACGCCCTTTGCGGCAGAAAAGTCCCTACTTGCCCTCAACTTTGGCCTCTTTGACGACTCATTTCTCTGCAAAAGCCACAGTACGGAGAACGCGAAGAACTGGCGTTTCTTTGGTGAGGAGCGCTGGCGCAGCTCGCCACGTGGTGGGGAGCTAAGCTACTACACGGACAGCGACCAGAAGGAAGCACTGGCTCCGAGCGGCCCACATGGGACTCGCTTTGAGACCCTCACACGGCGCTTCCACCTCTCCTTTATGATTGCCAACGACCAGCCAGAGCACCAGCCCATGACGCGCTTTCGTGAGGCAAGCCAGGCGCTGGGCTACCGCTTTCACGTGGAGAAGCTACTTGTGACTCCGGCAGGGCTGGAGATAACCGTGCGCAACCCGGGAATCGCCCCGCTCTACTACGATGCCTACTTTGCCGTAGGCTCGACGCGCTCCTCGACCTCGCTGAAGGGACTCTGTGCCGGTGAGACGCGCCTCTGCCGAGTTCCAGGGGTGGTAGAGGCCAAGACACTACAGATCGCCTGCGATGCTCTCGTGCCTGGCCAGAAAATAGAGTTCAGCGCTGCTCTCTAGCGACCCTATGCCGGAAGGGTATCGAGGAAAGACTTAAACTCGGCGAGGCGCTGGAGAATATCGCCCGAGGGGCCACCGTTCTCAGAAGTCCAGACTTGCTTGGCCCATGTGTTTAGCTCACGTATCCCCACCCAGCGGACGTAGGCACTGTCGGCACACTCCGCGGCTTTCTCAGAGAGTCCGCCCTGGTTGTAGAGAAACGCTGCTTGGGCTCCCACAGCTGCACGCGCATCGAGAATCCTCTCGACCGTGGCAACCGCTAGGGGCTGGCTGACCCCATGCTGGTAAAAGAGCGCCGCCCACTCCCCTTCTCCTTGTAGCACGACGCGTTTGGCGGAGGCATCGTGCCGGGTGGGCATGAGGCCAAGCACAAAGAGTGTCGCCAGAAGGCGCCGGAGAACCTGATTTTCCGTGTCTGCCGCTTTTGTGGAGGTCGTGACGAGCTTTCCAAGCTGCTCCAAGGCGGCAAAGTGCACTTCCAGCCGCTCCCGATCCCGTGCCACAGACTCCTGGGAGAGCCGCTCGGCCAGCTCCTGAATCCGCCTGCCCGCCCGTGGGTCGAGGAGTGCCACGCTCAGCTCACTGCCCACTCCAAAGTTCACCCCGCGTAGCCGAGGCACCAGCAGTGCGCCCCCACCGAGCGTCCCTAAAAAAGCAACCGGGTAGAGAACCCCTACCAATCCTGACAAGCCC
Organism: Armatimonas sp.; assembly: GCF_964826245.1. Classification (NCBI taxonomy): domain Bacteria; kingdom Bacillati; phylum Armatimonadota; class Armatimonadia; order Armatimonadales; family Armatimonadaceae; genus Armatimonas; species Armatimonas sp. The sequence continues at coordinate 5,754 of NZ_CBAYMC010000182.1, forward strand.
ATCGCCAGCAGAATAACCGCGGCTTCCAGGCGGACCTTGAGGAGCTTTTTCGTAAACTCGTCCACGCAGGCAGACTTGCGGCTCTCGCGATCCAGAGTAATCCGATCCCGATCCCGCGTGATCCGATCTTTTACGCGACGCACCAGCCCCGAGGAGGTCTTCCCATCCGCGAGCTTTCGCGAGCTTCCCCCCACGCCCGTCCAGAGATTGCGGAGGGCTTCTTCGCCGGTGAAGAAGGGAACAATCGGGCCCGTGGCGCTAGCGCCGAGCTTCCAGTGCCGGTCGTGTTTACTGCGTAGCTCCGCGTTGCTCAGTACCTCATAGGCAATATTGACCCGTACCTGTGCCTCATGTGAGCCGCCCAGATCCGGGTGTGCTCGCCGAGATGCATGCTTAAACGCCGCACGAATCTCCTCATCGGAGACTTCCACGGGCACCTCTAGCACCTCATAGCAATTAAACGTCGTCCAGGACTTAACGGTCATACGAATGATCTTTGAGTAACGGGGTTAGATACACTCATCCTAATTCTCTGCTATGGTTATCGGCAGACAAGCCATAATTTTGCATCACGCTCTGGCGCAAACCTCGCCGCAGGACGAAAAGCCCACCCAGTTCTCGCAGAATCAGAGAGCTGGGTTCCCGCACAGACGTGGCGCAGCATTGCGGTAGGGCAGGCCTTGGTCAAGAAGTAGCCTCTTGCTAAATTCTATCATAGCTTTCCCGCGATACGGGTATACTTACGAGTAGAGTTTGTTCAAAGAGGTACTCATGGAACGTGGCCTACTGATCGTCGCCCTAGTGTTAAGTTTGTTGGTGGGAGGAGTGGGCTTGCTGCCGCCTCGGAAGAGAGTCGCATTCCCCTGGCAGGCGGCCTTGCCGGGTCTGCTCGCCTTTCTTCTCTCCCTCCCCTCCACCGGGGCGTTTGCACCGGGACAGGCGCTCGGACTGGGCGTGCTTCTGGGCGGCGTTTTTGGGGCGCTCGCAGGCTGGCTAGCGCTTCAAGAAAAGCCTGTCGCGGCGGCAGGACTGGCACTGACTCCGCTGGTCTTGCTTCTAAGCCTGCACGGGATGTTCCCTCTGGAGAACCTGCTCGGTGCAACGCTCGGGCTTCTTGCCGCGCTCTGCATAGTCGGCTGGCGCAATCCTGAAGCCCTTCCCACGTTGACAGTCGTAGGCGCACTGGCCGTGAGTGTGGCAACAGCCTCTTGCCTGGGAACATTTCGGCCTACTGGGACGATCAAGACGGGCTGGCTGAGCTTTCCGATGATCTTTACCGCAGGCGCACTTCTCTTGGCCACGGTTCTCATGTTTATCAAGGCAGGAGGCTCACGGCTGGTGGTCGGCATGGTCGGCTACGTGATCTTGGTACTTCTTGCAGTTCGTCCCTTGGCCCTCGTAACCGTCGGAGCTCTGAGTAACTGGGGGCCGATTACCACACCGGCGGCGGCATTTCCTCTTGCGCTGCTTCTCCTCTGCCTGGGAGCCAAGTACCGGACGCTGGGTGTGCTGGCGATGGTTCTTGCCATTACCTCCGCCAACCACACTGGCCAAGGCTATGGAGTTGCTCTGCTCGCCGTTGGATTGGCGTTACTGACACTCCTCACCGAGGAACACGAGACACTCCTCCCCGCTCTGGCCGCACTAGCCGTGGCGGCGCTCTGGCGGCTGGTGGCACAGCGCTTTGACGAGACGCGTGGCTTCGGGCTCCACGAGCAGTACTTGCTGCTGGGCTTGCTGCTCGGTGGCTTGCTCCCCATGCTCGCTCAGGCGGCAGGCTCACTGCTGGGTGCAGGTGCGACCCTGCTTGCGCTCCCGACGGCCCTGACGATTCTCTACGGGCCACGTGCGGGGCTAACTCTGGTGCTAGGCCTGCTCGCCGGGCAGCTCTGGAGCGCCGCGTCGGAGAAGACCAAAACTCTAGCCCCCCTGTTTGCTCTGGGAGTCGCCGCCACAGTCGCGCAGCTTTTAGGGCACCTGGCCCCCCTCGCCGATAGAACCCGCCTCGCCCGCCTCGAGCTGGTCGCAGGAATCGGGCTCGCCTGGCTGATTGTCGCTGGAGTTGGCTACCAGCTGGAGAAGAAACGTCAATGAGCCTCCCCCCCAGCCCCCGCCCAGCGGGGGAGAATACTGTTTTGTCCCCCCGCCCGGCGGGGGTTAGGGGGGTAGCCCCCCTCGCCGCCGTTTTGTTGATCTTAGTTGGCTTTGGTTTACTCTTCACCCAGAGCGAGCCCGTGGGAGCGGTCGAGGGCACCGTGACATTCGCTCGTAACAGCCAGCCTTTTGCCTATAGCCGCGTCTCTCTCCTCTCCGAGAGCGACAGCCGCAGCTGGCGCACCAAGACGGATCGCCAAGGGCACTTTTCCTTCCGGCATATCCCTGTGGGTACCTATAGAGTGGTAGACTCAGCGTCGCACCACTCCAGCCCCCCGCAGACCATCACGGTCACGGAGGCAAAGACCACCTCGACAGATGTCGTGCTCAAACCGACGAGCGCGACACTGGAGCTGGCCTACACGCAGCAGCGCACGTTTGGAACCAAAGAAACCCCGATGCTGACCATCACGGGCATTGGGGACACGGGGCAGAAAATCTCCGTCGAACTCTACCGTGCGCGGCTCTCCGAGGTCCTCTCCAAACCCGAGCGCGCTCTGGCACTGGGACGGCTCGGCAACCGCTACGGCGACGATACCAGCAAGCTCCCGGCAGCGCTCCAGTCGCTTTGTGAGACGCCGCTTGCCACCGACACCCAAGCGATTCCCCGCGTGGATGCCGAGGGGTTCTTCACGCTCCGTCTGCCGCTCAAGGGCGTTAAGAACCAGCCAGGGCTCTACTTTACCCGGCTGATTCATGACAAAGAGTCGGTCTGGAGCTGGGTACACGCCACGGACACCGCGCTGGTGACCTTTCGCTCCCCGCTCGACAACCGCTTAGTGGCCTTCGCCGCCGAGCTAGAGAGCGGTAAGCCCCGCCCCGGCGCGCTGATCCAGCACTTCTTAAATGGCACTGAGACAGCGCGAGGCACGACGGATAATCGTGGGCTGGCGACCCTCAGCCTGCCGTCGGCGCAGACCGCAGGGACGGCGCTCTTGGCCACGATTGGCAACGACGAGACGATGGTCTATGAGCAAAGCGGCTCCGATCCTGAGAGCCAGAGCCTGATCGCCCACACCATCACCGACCGACCTCTCTACCGTCCGGGCCAGACCGTTCACTACAAGACTATCTTGCGCCGCCCCACGCCAGGCAGCCCGTATGCCTATAGTGTCCCCAACAAGGGCACTGCCGAGATCAAGCTAACGGATCCGACAGGGCTTGAGGTACTAAAAGAGACCCGGCCTATTAGCGCCACGGGGGCCGTGATCGGAGAGTTCACACTGAGCGCCGAGGCTCCCACAGGAT
>NZ_CBAYMC010000183.1:0-9052 GCF_964826245.1 Armatimonas sp.
CTCATGTTCCGCGCGGAGCTGCTTGGCACGAGCTTCCATGCGGGCAAGAGCGGTGGCATTGGGCTTGGGCGCAGCTTGGGCGGCTTTTGCCCCAGTCGCAATGGCATAGAGATGCGTGGGGGTTCCCACATAGAGTGTCCCATTGGCGAGCACGGGCGAGGCATAGACGGGAGCGCGCATGTCCACACGCCCGACCTCTTTCATGACTTTATCCGCAGCGAGCACCACGATATCGCCATCTTCCGTGCCCACATAGACCTTGCCATCCGCCACCAGCGTGGAGCCCCAGATATGGCTCTTGGTATCAAAGCTCCAGTAAGACTTGCCCGTCTCCGCATCGAAGCAGCGGATAAAGCCGGAGTAGTCTGCCACAAAGACAAGCCCGTTGATAATCGAGGGCGTGGAGAGCGAGCGCTGAATGCCTTTGTTGGCCCAGATCGTCTTGCCCGTGACCGCATCAATGCAGAGCATCTGCCCGATTCCCTCGCCGTGCTCCGGGTCCTGCCCAATCGGCACGTAGACACGGTTTTTATAGAGCACAGGGGTCGCAATCACCTCGCTGGGGCCGTCAAAAGTGGCGTACTTCAGCGGCTTGCCGTTCTTGACGCGGTACTCCGGCGGGTTGCAGTCCAGCTTCCAGAGGGTCTTGAGATCACTCTGCTCACCACCAACGGCACTTGCAGCATCGAAGGCGTAGCAGTTGCCATCGCCGCCACCGAAGATAATCGTGTCCTTGCCATTGACCTGGCCGCCTGCGGGCGAAGACCAGTTGGAGTGGAGGGTCTTAGCAGAGACACCGCTGTTTTCCTCACCCAGATACTTGCCGGTGTTCTTGTCTAGAACGCAAAGAGCAGGTGCTTTGGGATTAGGGATATTGGTGTGGGTCCAGTCCACGCCGTTGCTCGTGGTGACCGTGACGGTGTTGCCGACAATCAGCGGCCCACAGTTGGTGATGTTGTGCGGGAAGACCCCAAGCTCCTCGCGCATGTCGTAGCGCCAGAGCACATCGGCATCTTTTGCTCCCAGTGTGTGGAGCGGCTTGCCTTTGTCCGTGAGATACTTAGCCTCATCCTGCACGCCTTGGTTACCATTGGCCTGCCCATTCACATCTAAACAAATGACCTCGCAGCGGTTGGTTACCACATAGACTTTGTCGCCGTCTACGGCAGGCGACGAGCACAGTCCCAGAAACTCCCAGTCGCTGACCTTGCCGGTGCCAAGCTTGGGGATCGCAAGCTGCCAGACCAGCTCGCCAGTTTTCTCGTCCAGGCAGAGCAACACGGCTCTATCGCCCTTGAGCTTCTCATCGCGCGGGCTCTCGTTGTTGGTGCCTACAAAGATCTTGCCACCGGAGATAGTGGGGTTGCCGTAGGACTGTGAGCCCAGCTTTGCGACCCACTTGACGTTCTTGGTGGTGGCGAGGTCAATCTCCTCGGTACTGCCTTTATAGCGACCAGGATCCCAGGTGGTAGGCGTATTGGTCTCCGACGAGACCATGTTACGCGAGGCCCCACCGCCCCAGTAGGGCCAGTCCGCCGCGCGCGTGATCAGGGCACCCACACTGAGGGCGATCAAAGATGTTGCTAAAAGTGCGTTTCTTTTCATCGTGTTTTCCATTGTAACCGCCCCCGTTTGAGGGGGGCGTCTAACGAGCGCTCCGCGCTACAAAGGCCGCTTCGGGCCATAAGAATCATTTGGCATGGGCGGCACGCCCTTTGTGGCTTTAGCTCTCTAGCTCCCCCGCTCCAACCGGGGGAGTGATCTAGTTCGGCTTCACCGAGATGTTATCAATATAGACTTTATAGAGCGACTGAGGGGCAAACCCAAAGAGGCCAGGCGCTCCGAGGGTATGGGCATTCTTATGCGGCACCTCAATCGTCCAGGCCGCCGGTTCGGCTTCGTCTTTTTTCCAGACCTTGGCACGAACCACGCCGGAACCGTTGGCGGCAACATCCACGCGGGTCTTCATGCGGTACCAGGTCTTCGACTGAATTTTAAAGGGGACGGTTGCCTTGATGCGCTCCTGGTTGGAGTTGACCTCCAGCTCATCGGCGTTGCCATTGAGAATAATATAGTAGCGCTGGTTGATTAGCCCGACGGTGGATTTTGTGCGGCGGTTGCCGTCGACCATCACATCGGCCTCTAACGTGTAGTTCTTCTCGTCGGGGTGACCAAAGAAGACCGTGGCACGCTGAAAGAAGATATTGTCCAGAGTTTTCGCAAAGACTTTATTGCCATCGAGCTCGCGCACATCGAACTTGAAGCGCGCCCCAATCCAGGGGAGCGGCGGGTAGGCGAACTTGGCCTCGGGCACGAGCGGGTCGGGCTCGGAGGGCGCGAAACTCTCAAAGTCCTCGGTGTAGGGCAGGGCTGTGAGTACCCGCCCGCGCATGATCCCCTTGAAGCCTTCTACCGTTGCCTGGTAGGCTCCCGCTGAGCTCTTGGCACCGCCGATAATCGCACCGTTCTCGAACTTGGCATCGAGGAGCGCACGGACTTTTGCGGTCGGGGGGACATACTGCTCAAACGTCGCCTTGCTAGCATCGAAGGTCTGGGTGACGAAGCCATTGGCATCAATTCCACGGATTGTCAGCTTGACTTTCTCACCGGGACGCAGGGTCACCTCGGCGGGAATAATCTGCAAGCCGACGGTGGGGCCTGCGAGCTTCTTGGGCGCTCCCACCGACGCAATAGCGGACTTCGGAGCCACGCCTTTCTTGCCGTAGCAGTAGAGCCGCTCGGTGGAGAAGACATAGACCTTGCCGTTGTACACCGAGGGAGCCCCGATACAGCGCCCTGCGAGCTGGGTTTTGGCGAGTACCTTAGCGCCGGTTGTGCTGGGCTGGACGATATAGAAAAGGCCGTTCTGGAACGGGAGGTAGAGCTTCCCCTCGGCATAGAGCGGCGAGGCATGAAGCTGATCCGGAGCGAGTTTCTCTTTCCAGAGGATCTTGCCCGTCTCCGCGTCAATGCAGTCTAAAAAGCCTGTCTTGTCGGTGAGGTAGAGATTCTTGCCCACGAGCACCGGCGACGACGATACAGCGGAGAGATCATCGTTGCGCCATGCCTCGGCGGTCTTATCGAGCACGGGCGGGCCGGGATTGCCTCCAGGCACGGCGGGCGGAGGGGGTGGCTTAGGAGTAGACGCTGTCTTCACCGAGGTCATGCGCCCGGCGTTGCTGGCATCTATATTCTCATCGGCATGGATACAGATCGCGGTCTCTTCGCCCTTGCTGTTTTTGTAGAGCACCACCGTGCCGTTCATCCCGCCTGCCGAGATCGGGTAGCGCCAGATCGGCTCACCCGTGCGGGCATTGACGGCGATCATGCTGCCATCACCTGCACCGCTGTAGAAGACCTGCTTACCTCCCTGCCAGGAGAAAATGGGCCGTCCAAAGGTATTGTCTTTAGGGGCGACTCCAGGACTGCACGACCAGACAAGCTGTCCGTTTTTCTTATCGAAGGCGTAGAGGCGATCCATCGCTGCGCCATCGCCACCCCAGTTGCTGGTGATTCCTCGGACGATCACTAAGTCATCCAGAATCGTCGGAGCGCCGGTGCGCCCGTTGGTAAACGTAAGACGCCCCAGGGTCTCCATCATGGCGTTGGAGAAAACTGGCTTGCCCTCGGCGGTGAAGCAGGCAAAGACACCCGCAGACGTCAGAGCATAGACATTGCCCGTCTCCGGGTCTATCGTTGGGCTGCCGATGGCGTAGCGATCGTAGGTAATGTCGGAAAGATAGTCCGAAAAACGCTTCTCCCAGAGCTTCTTGCCCGTCTCCGCATCGGCGCAGAGTAGCACTTCTTGCAAGTCCGGCCCCACGCCATCGTAGCCCAGCGCATAGACTTTGCCGTTTGCAATCACGGGTGTTCCCCCGCCCGAGAGCTTCAGGCTCCAGAGCGGCGCGGCCAGACTCGTTGGCAGTCCCTTCTCCAGCGACACTCCTGTCCCCGCAGGACCACGCCAGTTCAGCCAACCCTGGACATCAGCCAGCGCAACTCCACTTCCGATAGAAGCCAGTGCGGTGAGTCCCACCGCCAGCACAATTGTTCTCGTTTTCATTGTTTTTGAAACTACCCTCGCATGTTTAAAGCGATGAGCGAGCCTTCTTGGTTCCGAACGTAGAGCACGCCGTTGGCGAGCACGGGATGTGTCCAGCATGTACCACCCAGCACCGTGGCACGTGCTTGCTCCGTAAGCTTGTTCGGGTCGGCGGCAAGTAAGATCAGCTCACCACGCCCCCCCATCACCACAAGCTGGTTGCCCGCTAAGATCAGGCCGCCTTTGTCAATGCCCCGTAGGTTCCAGCGCTCGCGGCCCGTGGCCCACTCCAGACAGCGAAGCGTGTTCTCGTCGTTGCCATAGAGAAAGCCATTGTGCAGAATACACGTGTTGAAGTGGTTCTTCATCGCCCGCGTCTGCCAGACCACTTTGGGCTGGCCTCCGCCAAGAGCGAGCAGCGCCCCCCCCTTGCCGTAGTTCGACGAGATAAAGACATTGTTGCCCGAGAAAATCGGGTCGGCGGCGTTCACATCGTAGCTGGTGTCCCAGGGATGCTGCCAGAGCACTCGTCCGTTGCTGGCATTGACGGCTACCAAACCCTTCGCAGCGAAGATCGCGATCCCGTCTTGACCGCCTGCGGAGAAGGGAACGGGAGCCGCGTAGCCCGGGGCATCGCTCCCGCTCTGCCAGAGAATACGGCCTGTTGTCTTGTCCAGAGCCATGCCCGTGCGCCCTGCATTGTAGATCACCCGGTCGCCTGCAATCAGAGGCGAGCCACAGATGCCCCACTGCGGCTGGGCACAGTTGAGCTTCTGCTGCCAGACGACCCGCCCGGTGTCGGCGTTGAGACAGAGTGCCAGCCCCTCACGGCTCAGGGTGTAGACATTGCCATTGTGCACCGTCGGGGTCACACGCGGCCCGGGATAGTCGCCTCCGCCACAGGCATAGCGGTGCTGCCAGATCACCTTACCCGTGCTGGCATTGAGGCAGTGCACCCAGTCCGTGTTGTTGGTGTTGCCCATGGTATAGAGCTTGCCACTCTTAACTGCCACGGAGGAAAACCCCTGCCCGATGGTCGCCTGCCAGAGCTGGCGTGGCTTACCACCCCGCCAGCCGATCGTCTCGGCGGTGATACCATTGCGCTGTGCACCACGCCACTGCGGCCAGTCTGCCATTATTTCTCCCCCTTCGCTTGCCGGAGGGGGCGGGGGGAGGCCACATCATAGCAAAAAAGCGTGTCCATGTCATGGATATAGAGCTTGCCGTTGGCGACCACCGGATAGGCCCAAGCCGGCTCACGGGTGCGCTCCGGCTGCTCAAACTGCCCCTTCTGAATATACTCTCTCGGGTTGGCTTCCACGAGAGTGACCGGGCCACGCTCGTTGCGGACGTAGAGCATCCCATCGGCGTAGGAGATCGAGCCCTTACCGGGGTTGCGGCTCTCCCAGACGATCTTGCCGGTCTTGAACTCAACACACATCAGGCTATTGTTGCCCGTGCCGTAGATATGATCCCCGACCAGCACCATTCCCCCATGGTGGTTCTGCATCTCGCGCAGGAAGTACTGCTCCGGTGCCGCGCCTTCGCCCGGTTTGACCAAGCCGCCGCCCTTTTGATAGGCAGTCGCCGCGAAAACCATCCCGTCTTTATAGAGCGGCATCGAGCAGTTAATATCTCGCCACTGCCCACCGCCCGGCGTGGTGTAGTTCCAGATCGGCTTTCCATCGGTAGCCGAGAGCCCAAAGACTCCTTCGGCGAGAAACTGAATGTACTGCTTTTGACCGTTGACCAGTGCGGTCTGTGCAGAGGAGTAGGAGGCCCCATTGCGAAGCGGCGACTTCCAGATCGTCGCACCCGTTTTTTTATTCAGGGCAACCATGGCGCTCTGGCCACCCGGCGTGACGACTAGCTTATCGCCATCAATCAGAGGACTCTCGCTGTAGCCCCAGACAGGAACCCGTCCGCCAAAGTCATTGACGAGGTGCTTGCGCCAGACAATTGAGCCGTCGCTGACTTTCATGCACAGCACATCACCCGCAACCCCGACGGTATAGAGAAAATCACCCTCGACGGTGGGAGTTGCACGGGAGCCGTTGCCGCCCTGACGTGCCTGAAGCTCGACCTTATTGGCGATCTTGACACTCCAGAGCGACTTGCCGGTCTTCTCGTCGAGCGCCCAGACTTTCTCCTCCTCGCCGACGAGGCCCATGCCAAAAATCTTGCCCCTAGCCACCGAGATCGTGGTGTGGCTCTCTCCAAGCCCCGTCGCCTTCCACGTGAGCTTCGGACCTTCTGTAGGCCATGCCTTCAGCAGACCGGTCTCTTTGGAGAGCCCATTGCGCTCCGGCCCACGAAACTGGGGCCAATCGGCGGCAACGGCGGCGGAAACGACACCTATTGCTACGGCACTGCAAACGATACGCGCTGTTTTCATTCGATTTCTCCGTTTTCGATTTTGGGCGGCTAAAGCGGCCCGCTGTTGCGACAAGACCCATGAATGGGCCTCTACTATATTTTTTGCTCCCCTCCGTTCCCCTTCCTCCCAGGATTGGGAGGAGGGGCCGGGGGAGGAGGGCTTACTGGGGAATTCCGTTGCAGTCTAGCTGACCTGCGTAGACTCCGCCCCCCGCACCAACACGATAGGTCTTCAGCGTCTTGCCGGGGCCTGCCACGGTGAACTGCTGCGTGGTGGTGGTGAGAAGAGTGGCCTGAATCGCCTTGGCATGACCATCGACAAAACTGGCATCGAACATGTTCTGGTGTCGTGCCTGGACAATCTGCTGCTGCGTCACACTCGTGTTGCCATCGTAGTGCATCACCGTCTCAGCGGGCCTGTTCACGCTGGCGAGGCTCTGCGTCACCACAGTGCCCACGAAGCCGCTACCGTAGAGGGCAGGGTTCACCACGTAGCTATTGACAGGAGGGGTATTGGCGCAGGGAGCTCCGGTAAGAAGCTGGACATTCATCGCGTCTTTTTCGCTAGGGCACTGGGTGACCTGGTTGTTCTTGACATACGGAGCCACGGCCCAGTAGAAAGTCGCCACACAGGGGCCGCTAGTCATGTTCATGTAGGCCGACATCGGGAAGGTCTCGTCGTAGTCCTGGACATACATTAGGTTCGCCAGAGCGTACTGCTTGAGGTTCGACAGACAGCTTGTCTGACGGGCTTTCTCGCGGGCCTGGGCAAAGACAGGGAAGAGAATGGCGGCAAGAATCGCGATAATGGCGATCACGACGAGAAGCTCGATGAGCGTAAAGCCAGCATTTCCCCGTCGGACGGGGGCTAGGGGGGTGGAAGAGTGCATAAACAAAATAGCCTTTCTTATCAGTTAAGAAGATTCACCAAACGACACAGAAATACCTACTAGCCAGACGAGTAGTTTTCGTCAATAGTTCATCGTCGCTAGCGGACGTAGGCAAGGGCAAGAGGAAACCACGGGGTAAAGCGCTCAGGATGCGCCGAGAGCTCCGCCTCAATCTCAGAGATCGCCTGCCAGCGCCAGTCCATTACCTCGGCGGGATTGAGGGTTGGTGCGTCAAGAAAGCGCCCCACAAAGACATGGTCTAGCTCATGCTCCGTGAGGCCCGAGAGGGGGTCGGTGGCGCGGTAGAGAAAGCTCCCCTGCTCCACCAGCGCGGTTGTAAAGCCCAGCTCCTCCATGAGCCGCCGCGTTGCCGCCGCCAGCGTTGTCTCACCAGGGCGCGGGTGGCTACAGCACGTGTTGGTCCACAGCCCCCCAAAGTGGTACTTCTCCAGCGCCCGTCGCTGGAGCATCAGCTCACCCGCATCGTTGAAGATAAAGACAGAAAAAGCCCGGTGGAGCCGCCCTCCCTCAAGATGCGCCGCCAGCTTCTCACACTCGCCCACCGCATTATCGGCCTCATCTACCAGGATGACATTTTCTTGCATTCTAAAAGTTGCAAACAAATAATCTACGACTCAGTTCCCAGCACAGCCACAAAGTATGTACTAGTGTTGACATCGCTCGGCTTCCGCTTTCCCGAGCACCGCGCCGCCTCCGAGTTCGCCGTCGCGTAATACCACCATTTGGGGTGTACTTATGGGTTATGTACCGAGTGGCTGAGTCCAATCCAAGCTAGAGAGCTGAGGAACTTGCTGGAAGTATCGCAGATTTTGGGTTATTACCGTTGCTCCATACTGAAGCCCACAGGCCGCGATCTTACAATCCCGGTTTCCCGCACGTCGTAGCTCTGCTGGGAAACCTTGGAAGAGAGCTTCGGAAGCAGTATCAAACTCTAGAAGGGGGAAGCCTGCTAGAAACTCAACCTGCCGGGTGAGTAATAAATAGCCCGAGACCGTGCTCTTGTGCTTGGTCTCTGACTGACGAATGACTGAAAGGGCTCCCTGAACAAACTCTTCATGGGTGATAGAGCAGAGGTAGATATTCTCACGCCCCACAGTCTTCATTTGCTCTAGGAGCACCACAGGCGGGAACTCGGTACGAAATAGCAACGACGCAATATTGGTATCGAGCAAAAACATGGCGGCAGGCTATCTATGCTTCGTTGTCGGCGGCTCTTGCATCGGCAAGTGCTTGGACGAACTCCTGCCAGGTTTCCTCGGGGATGTCGGCTCCTGTGCCGTAGGGAACTCCGGTCTCGGTGTGTTTCCCATGATGGGCCGGAGTCTTGGCAAGCGGGACAGGCAAGACCACACGCATCGTGCGCAGCCGTCCCCGTGCATCGGTGACGGTCACACGGCGCGAGATCACACGTTGGCGTAGTCGGGTTGGCATCCTCAGGTTCCTCCACTACAATTCTACCGTAACTAAAAAGCACAAACATCCCCGGCTTCCGCTCCACCGAACGCCGCGCCGCCTCCGAGTTCGCCGTGGCATAATACTCTCATGCGAGAACTAACCTACGAAGAGCGAGCGCGGGTAGATACGGCGCTCTATGGCGTCAGCTTCTTATCGAACTTCAGGAACGCTACGTCGCTGGTTTCTACACAAAAGATAGCGTTGCCGCAAACCCCAAAGAGATCGCCGTTGGCCACTGGGAGGCTCCCAATCTTCAAATCCCCATCGC
>NZ_CBAYMC010000184.1:0-9023 GCF_964826245.1 Armatimonas sp.
ATTGATCCCAATCCCAATCACATTCTCGGGCGCGATAGATTTTTGCTCGGTGGCGCGGACAAAGCCCAGCACACCATCGTCATTGGACGAGTACGCGACCCAGTGCTTGATCTCGGGGTGCTGGGTGAGGATAATATTGGCGGCATTAACCGCCGTTTCCATTTGTTGTGGTTTTTTCCAGGCGCTGAGAAAGAAGTTCTTCTCCGGCAGCCCCGCCGCTTTGAGAGACTCACTCGCGCCATCGGTGCGCTGCTTGCAGGACTCGATCTCGTCGACCGTGAGCACCGCCGCCCCGACTTCCGCTAGGTTCCAGCCACGCTTCTTGGCTTCTTCGGCGAGGGCTGTCCCCACGCTCTTGCCGATCTCAGAGGCGGAGATTCCGAGGTAGGCAACATCGGTGAGGGGCTTGCCATCTGGGCCCAGAAGCCTATCGTCCACGGTGAGTAGCTTCAGGTTCTTCTCTTTGCACTTGGCCACAATTGTCGCACCCAGCTTGGTGTCGGGGGTGCAGATAATCAGGCCCTGAGCGCCCTGCGTGGCAATATTGTTGATCGCACTGTCCACCCCCTCCGCGTCTTTGGCCTCGATCTTGATCAGCGTAAATCCGTATTTTTTCGCGGCCTCGTCGGCGAACTTCCACTCGGTCTGGAACCAGGGCTCGGCGGAGTCTTTGACCACAAAGCCAATCTTAACATCGGACTTGGGCGCATCGACAGCGGGCTTGTCGCCCCCGCTCGCTGCCGGAGGGTTGCTACTCGGGCACCCGGTGAGCGTCAGTGCCCCCAGGGCTGCCATCATCAGAAAATATCGTCGCTTCATACTGTCTGAGTTCCACAGCCAAAGCCGATTTTCCTGCTATAGTCTTGGGAAGAGGGCGTGGATCTCAGCGAGGACACGCTGATACTCGGGGTCGCCTGTGATTCCCTCACGCCAGGCAAGGCCACAGGCCATGAGATCGAAGACTTTTTGGACACGTGCGCCGGGGATAGGATTGCCCACTTCGTCGCGATCTCTGCCCAGAAGCCAGAGGGTGTCGCAGGTCTCGACAGCGGCCTCAATGTCGTGGGTCACTAAGACAAAGGTCGTCTGTTCATCCACCGCAGCCGCCTCGCCAAGAAGCTTGATGACATTTTGAACCGCAACCGGGTCGAGGCCAGAGAAGGGCTCGTCCATGAGAACAAGAAACTCGGAGCAGAGGAGCTGCTGGGCAATGGCGACACGCTGGCGCTGGCCGCCAGAGAGCTGGATCGGGTATTTCTTGGCGTGCTCTGCCATCCCAAAGCGCTCCAGCAGGTTCATCGCCTTGGCCGCATCGTTGTCCGTGGCGACTAAGAGATTGGAGAGAACGGTGCGGTGGGCAAAGAGTGGGTAGTCCTGCGCCACGACACCAACCGTGCCGCGTTTCACGGGATGGCCATCGGCTCCGAGTAAGACGCGTCCGCTGGTCGGCTCCATCAGGCCCGCCAGAATCCGAAAGAGCGTCGTCTTGCCCACGCCCGACGGCCCGAGGAGGCCCACGATCTGGCCTTGCTCGCGTCCGGGGACATGGACGTTTTTCACTTCTGCGTTGACCTCTTTTAAGATCGGGCGGCCACTATAGCGATGCGAGATGTTCTCCAGCTTGAGCAGTGTCTCCCGAACTTCGTAGATGGTGCTGGCTGTGCTCATGCATCGCTCCGCTCTTTGTTTAAGTCCGCCCAGGGGCAGACAATCTGGCGCAAGAGACCCAGAGCGTAGTCCTGGAGTAGCCCGACAGCGAGCACGAGAAGCTGGATCGCAAAGACTTTATCCATGTGGAAGTACTTGCGCTCGATGTCGAGCTGCACGCCGAGGCCACCCTCGCTACGATAAAGCGCCTCGACCATCGGCAGGAGCGTCCAGCCAATCGCGGCGTTCTGGCGAATAGCGTCGAAGACTTTATCCAGCGGCCCACGAATCACCACCTCCCAGACCACGCGCCACTCGGAAAGGCGAAGCGTTCGGGCATAGTCGTACTGCGATCGTGGAATCTCGGCGATAATGGCGAGAAACGACGTCAGCAGAAACACGCTGATCCCGAGGGTCATCATGGCGAGCTTCACGGGTCTATCGCTGCCAAAGGCGAGCATGAAGACCACGGAGAAGCCGACGAGCGACAAAAAACGGCCCCGCGAGATCACCAGCGCCAGTGGTCGAAAGATCGGGAGAACGGTCAGGTAGGCTAGTCCCAAAGAGAGTAGCGTCGCCAGGCCGAGTGACTGGAGAAACAGCCCGAAGCTGGTAAAAAGCTCCGTCCCTATGCCACCGCGCCAGAGCCCACCGAGCGCTGAAAAAACCTCGCCAGGCTGTGGCAGCACTTTTAATGTCGAGGTCAGCCAGATGACTAAGAAAATCACCGCCTCCCCGAGCAGAATCAGACGAAACGTGGTCGGGGAGATGACTTTGTTGGGAGTAAAAATTCCCATGTTTTTTCTTAGTTGGCTCTTAGAACGATCTCAACACGACGGTTTTTGCTTTTGCCATCTTCGCTCGTGTTTGGCGCAACGGGCTGGGTCTGTCCGTGCGAGAATACCTTGATCCGGCCTGTCGGGAAGTTTGCAGGAGCGGTTTTCTCTAGCCAAGCTTTCACCGCAAAGGCGCGTGCCTCCGAGAGCTGCATGTTCTTTGTGGGGTCACCAACATTATCGGTGTGGCCATGAATCTCGACTGCCGTGTTCGAGGCAACCAGCAGGCTACTCTTGAGCTTCTCCAAGTCTTTGATGGAGGTTGGGTTAAACTCCGCCTTGCCGGTCACGAACTGAATCGGCCATTTTCCCTCCGAGAGCTTGGCTTTCGGAGCACTACCGGTGCTGACCTTGGGCACTAGGTTGGTCTTTGCCACCGTGACGGCGCCGCTACCAGCACCTGCAATCACGGCTTTCAGGTAGGAAAGATCCTGCACCTGCTCTGCCGAAGGGTAGCCACTGACCACTTCCGGGTACTGCTTCACGACCAGATCACCAAAGACTTTGTAGACGGCGGCGTAGAGATTGGCAGAGCCGGGAGCAAGTCCGAACGTGTAGGCCGCATCCGAGATGTTGTTGGCACGGGAGCCGCCTAGCTCGACATCAAGGCCCGTCTTGTCTTTCTCCACGACGCCCTTGTAGTACTTTTTCCAGTAGGCGGCATCGCTCTCTTTATAGACAGCCGCGCTGATCTCCGCTGCCTGCCCAAGCGCTTGATCGCTCTTTTGAACGGCTTCGCCGCCCGAGAGTGCGGCCTTCAGCAAGCCTTGAACCAGCTTCGGGTTCGCTTTGCACCACTTATCCACCCCGATAATCACGCAGGGCATCTGGCTGGCGTACTCTTTGGTGGAGACGATCGAGACGAGGCCGCCTTTTTTCTGGGCAACATTGACATCGCCGGGAGTCCAGGTGACCACGCCGTCCACCTTGATCTTCATGGTCTGGCCGGTCTTCTTGCCGTTGCGCACCACGGGACGCTCCTCGGTGTAGCCGGTGATGTACTTTTCCCCCGCGTCTAAGTAGTCGCCGGTATTGATCCAGTTGATCGCATCGGGGTCGTAGGTCTTCTCATCGGGGTTGGTCTTGAGGTCGTTGTCGCCGATCCACTTCTGCGCGATATTCCAGTCACCGTCGCGCAGGACGCCCGCAACGACGCCGCCACGGGCGCTCTGCGGGTCTTTCTTCCAGTCCACAGGCCCCATGAACTTGTCCTCACCACGAGAGAAGCCAATCGCGCCGATCACTTTGGGGCGGTACTCTGGCCCGATCTTGGCGAGCGCATCGTCCACGCCTTTGAGAAACGCCGCAGAGCCGT
This sequence comes from Armatimonas sp., assembly GCF_964826245.1. Lineage (NCBI taxonomy): Bacteria > Bacillati > Armatimonadota > Armatimonadia > Armatimonadales > Armatimonadaceae > Armatimonas > Armatimonas sp. Next base: position 3,799 of record NZ_CBAYMC010000184.1, read on the forward strand.
CGCCCATCACCGTCACAAAGTGCGCCCCTGCCGTCGGGTTTTTCTCGCCCTGTGAGAGCTTGGTCGCAAAGGTCACCAGCGCCTCGGTGAGCTTATCGTTCATGTCTTGGCGCGCGAATTTTAGGTTCACGCCGTTCTGACACATCAGGCTGCCCTTGGTGGATTGTGGGCCGCCGTTGGCAAAGTGTAAGCCCATGTGCGCGTTCCAGGCATAGCCCAGAAGCCGCACTTCTGGCAAGTCCGTACAGCCAGGTTCACGACCAGGCATGACGACGGGGCCTTCATCAGGTTTGTTAGGATCGGTGCCCGGCACTCCACCAGGGAGATCCAGCTTATCGCCTTTCACCGAGGCTTTCTCGGTTCCAGCAGGAACCAGCTTGCTACCAAAGAGGCGGTAGGCACCCGCGGCACCTCCGACGACCAAGAGAAATATAACCGCTTTTCCAGCGGGAGTGAGTTGTGGCATTTCTTAGCATCCTTTACTTTCTAAAGTGAGATCAGACCCTGTATGCTCCAAAAGGTTACGAGGCATATCTCGAGGGGCCGGTATCCAGGCTGAAAAACTCTAAAATATCGTCGATTTTATCGGCCTCGGACTCGCACCGGGCTTGTGCGGTGGCGAGCTGCTGCTGGATGCTGGCGACAATGGCCTTTTGCTCTTCTATCCGCGCTTGGAGCGCTTCGATCTCGGCCTGGGCATAGCTGACACGCTCCGAGGTGACTTTCTGCAAGTCCGTGACATAGGCTGAGAGGGCGGCGAGCTTGCGGGAGGCATCGGCGACAATGGTCTCGGCGCTGGCTCCCATGGTCGCACCCATCGTGGTGAGAGTCGCGGCAACCATCTGGCGCTGCATGTCTAGGGAGAGCCCGGCGGGGAGCTTGCCCAAGAGCTCGCGGGTCTGCTCGGCACCGAAAGACACACTGGGGAGCTTGGCACCGGCGTAGATCGCCTGCACATCCACGTTGCCATCGGGGAGAAGTGCGCCTGAGGTCTGCTCGGCGGAGACCTTGATCTCGTCTAGGTTGGGGCCATCACTCTGCCGCACAAGCTGCTCAATGGTCTGAGGGAGCGGGGGAGGAGTCGCCGCGCCCACACCTGCCGCAATCGCCTGGGAGCGTTTCTCAATATCGGCAAGCTTCTTGTCTAAGTCCGACATCTCCGCGCTAGGAGCAGGGGCGGAGGTGGGGATGGGACTTGAGAAGTTGCGCGGTGCGGGCTCTTCTTCCTCGCTTTCGGGCATCACCACAAAAAGCCCGACAGCTTTGCGAAGTTTATCAGCAATTGGCATAGAGTTGTTTTACCTTACAAATCATAGATCATAGATCAAAGCGACGCGACATATCATCGTAGGCCGCGATTTCATCTAAAAGATTGGTCATGGCATCGGTTTGCGTGACCACGCCCTCAATATCCGCGAGAACTTGCTCCGGTGGCCTTGCGCGGATCTGGTCGTTGATCAGGCCAAACGAGTCCTCCAAGAGCTGCATCTGGTGGCCCAAGTTCGTTAAGATTCGCCCGATCCGCCCGACATACTCATGGCGCTGGGTGAGCACCTCTTTACGCTTGTCGAGAACAGCCTGCGTGTTGGAGTCTTCCTCCGACTTGCCCTCGATCTGCGCGATCTCATCGTCGAAGCGCTCCTGAATGGTGGTCACCATCCGGCGGGCACGGTCTTCGTTGGGAATTGGCGGACCATCTTTGTCGCGCCGCTTGCTCTTCAGCCCTACCACCACTTCGGCGTAGACATTTTCGAGATACTGCGCAAACTCCACCTCGCGGCGGGCAAACATTAAGAACTTCTCCAGCAGATAGTCCAGCTTGCGGCAGACCTCCCGCATCCAGTTCTCATTGGAGAGCGCATGGCCATCGAGCTGCGTGCGAATATCCTCTAGGCGCGTGAATCGCTCTTGGACATTCTCCGAGATCACCAGAAAGACATCATCTCTAAGCTTCTTGCGCCGCGCGGTCACTTCCGCATCGAAGCGGTGGGCGAGGCGCTGCTGGTACCAGCGGGAGTCGGGGACAAAGAGCAGATAGGCCGCTTCTGCGACCACCCCAAAAAGTAGAGGAAGAGGATTGAGAAGCGCTGCCGAGAGAGCCGCAGCCCCCGCCAGCCCGACGACGTTGTAGTTCTCCTTAAATGCTTCGGCCAGCCGATTCTTACGTGCCATTGAGCTGTATTTTAACACGAATTGCCCCGCCGGTTGGAGCGGCGAGGCTGGAGAGCACTTCGTGCTACAAAGGGCGTGCCGCCCATAGGGAGTGCATTATGGCCGGAACGGCCTTTGTAGCTTTAGCTCTCTAGTCCCGCCGCTCCAACCGGCGGGATCTAAAAGAGCTGCTGAACCTTGCCGGTGGAGTCGCCGAGGGTCTCGCCGGGGACGCCGAAGCGATCCAGCATGGTGATGAGCAAGTTCGTCATCGGGGTGCCATTTTTATACTTGATGTGCTGACCGCCCTTGAGCGTTCCACCCGCGCCGCCTGCGATGAGCAGTGGCAGGTCGTCGTGGTTGTGCCGGTCGCCGTCGCTGATCCCGCCGCCGTAGACCAGCATGGTGTTGTCGAGAAGCGTGCTCTTGCCCTCTTTGACACTCTGCATCTTCTGGAGGATATAGGCAAGCTGCTCCACATGGAAGCGGTTGATCTTCTTAAGACTCTCCAGCTTCTCCGGGTTGCGGCCATGGTGCGAGGTCTCGTGGTGACCGTCGTTGATGCCGATCTGCTTGTAGGCGCGATTCGACCCCTCGTTGGCAAACATAAAGGTCGAGATGCGTGTGATGTCGGCTTGGAAGGCCAGCACCATCATGTCCCCAAGCAAGCGCACGTGGTCTGGATAGTCGGGCATCCCGCCGGACATCCGGGCCTTGAGCGCCTCGCCGCTGACCCCCGTCTCCTTGCCCGCTTTCTCCAAGAACGACATGCGCCGCTCGATCTCGCGGATCCCCGTGAAGTACTCGTCCATCTTGTGGCGGTCGTGCGCCCCTAAACGTCCCTGGAGCGACTTGGCATCTTCCAGCACAAAATCTAAAATGCTCTTATTGTTGAGCTTGCGCTGCTCGCGTGCCTCGGCGCTCTCGTTCACATCTTCTCCACCAAAGAGCCGCTCAAAGACGAGGCGCGGGTCGGTTTCTTTTGAGACGGGGGAGTTCTCGGTGCGCCAGGAGATCGTGTTGGAGTAGGCGCAGGAGTAACCGGAGTCGCAGTCGCCTGCCAGCCCGCCGCGCTCACAGCCGATCTCCAGGCTGGGGAAGCGAGTGAGAGAGCCACGCTTGGCTGCCGCAAGCTGATCCGCCGAGAGCCCCACTTTGATATTGGCACCACTGGTTTTCACCGGCTTGCAGCCTGTCAGCCACGCCGCCGCCGAGCGCGCATGGTCGCCGCCGCCATCACCGTGCGCAAAGGCCCAGTTCTGGGTGAGGCCGGTGAGCACATTGAAGTGATCTTTTAGCCCTGCCAGAGGCTCCAGTGCGTGTGGCAGCGCTCCCAGAGCACCTTCGGTGGCGGGGGTCCAGTGCGCCATGTTGATACCGTTGGGCACGAACAGAAACGCCATTCGCAGAGGCGCTTCGCCCTCGCTCTTTCCCGTCTGGGCAAAGGCAATCGCTTCCAAGTAAGGCAGAGCGAGTGCCACGCCCGCTCCTCGCAAGAGCGTCCGTCGTGTCATGTTTGCATTTTTCATGGTGTTTTCCAATTATACTTGAAGTTGTATCCCCTTCGCTTGCCGGAGGGGGTCGCCGTCTCAGCGGCGGGGGGAGGTGGATTCATCCCCGCGCCGCTCGCGGAAGGGCTTGCTGGTGATCACTGCCTCCACCATCGCGGAGAACTTGTGGTTTTTTGCTGCGACGCTCTTTGCCATCGCGTCTAGGTTACATCTATCGGTGCGCTCGACACCACGCCCCAGAGCATAGGTGAGTAGGCGCTCAGTCATCGCCTTGGTGAACTGGCTTTTCTTGCCCAGTAGCACGCGCTTGAGCTCCTTGGGGCCGGTGAACTTATTGCCATCGGGGAGCGTGCCACTGACATCCATGGGCTTGCCCGCATCGTCGGTGCGCCACTTGCCAATCGCATCGTAGTTTTCCATCGCCAGCCCAATCGCATCCATCTGCGCATGACAGCTGGCACAAGCGGGGTTGCTCCGGTGAATTTCCAGGCGCTTTCGGAGATTTTCGGCCTCAATCGGCTTGCCGGGAGCGTCCAGAGCGGGGATATTAGGCGGCGGCGGTGGGGGCGGTGTTCCCAGGAGATTTTCCAGCACCCACTTGCCACGCTTTACCGGCGAGGTGCGCCCCGGATTACTGGTCAGCGTCAGCACCGAGGCCATAGAAAGCACGCCGCCACGCTGCGCTCCTTGGAGTGCTACCCGCCGGAACTCCTCTCCCTGAACTCCCGGCGTGCCGTAGTGCTTGGCCAGAGCCTCGTTGAGGTAGGTGTAGTCCGAGTCCAAAAACTCTAGGACACTGCGATCTTCCTGGACGATACCCGAGAAGAAAAGCTCGGCTTCCGTGCGCATGGCGTTGCGGAGCGGGTCGTTGAAGCTGGGGAAACGCGCGGTGTCGGGCTGCACAACACTCACTTTACGCAGCTGGAGCCACTGCCCAGCGAAGTTCTCCGCAAGTGCACGGGAGCGTGGGTCTTTGAGCATGCGCTTTGCCTGGGCCAGTAGCACCCCCGGGCTTTGGAGCTTCTTCTGATCCGCCAGCCCCAGTAGCTCGTCATCGGGCAAAGACGACCACAAAAAGTACGAGAGGCGCGTGGCTAGCTCAAGGTCGTTGAGCTGCCGCCGGTAGCTGGGGTCATCAGGCTTGGCATCGGGCTCGGGGCGGAACAAAAAGCTCGGCGAGACGAGAATTCCCTGGAGGGCAAGCTGAATCCCTTTTTCAAAAGACTGCTTTTGCGCCTTTGCCAGCCGCGAGAGCCCGATCAAGCGGGTGACTTCTGCCTCGGTCACAGGCCGACGGAACGCGCGGTGGGCCAGCGGAGCCAGCACGGCCTTGGCGGCACGGTTCCACTCGGCATCGCTGGTATCGTCGGGCGTGTCAATCACGATCTTGCGGTGGGAGAAAGGCAGCTCGCGCCGTGCGGTGCTATTGATCACCTCAGGCGATGCCTCGATACTAACAGACTCAATGTAGAAATTGCGGTCACGACGGCCCTCAGGGAGCTTTTCGTCGTAGGCATCGTTGAGGAAAGCAACCCCGATTTTCTGCTTACCCGCCTGCTCAAT
>NZ_CBAYMC010000185.1:0-8932 GCF_964826245.1 Armatimonas sp.
GCCGTGATCTGTGGCTCGGGTTACCGCTCGGCGATTGCCTGCTCGCTGCTCTTGCGTAGCGGTCGCCGCGATGTGGTGGATGTCCCCGGCGGCTGGAAGGCGTATAGCGCGTGAGCCCCAACACCTCCCCGCCCGTCCAGGTTGTGAGCTATGCGCAGCTTCGGGCGACGGCGGGGGAGGGGGTGGGCTCCTACGGCTCGGTGCGGCGGTTCCGCGTGAACCTGAGCACCGAGCCGACCTCAAGCGAGCGATGGTTTGTCCAGTTTTTTAGCAAAGAGAACAATCTGAGCCCCACGGATAGCCAGCTCTGGCTCCACGATGTGAGCTGGCGCAAGAAGATCAAGCAGGGCACTTGGACTCTAGGGCAGTTCCGTCCCCCCTTCAGCCTTCAGCGCCTCACCATAGATCGCCAGCTTCTCGTCCCCGACCGGGCGACGGCCTCCGATTTGCTCTCTCCGGCGGGAGGAATGGGACGCTCGTTTGGCCGCGATCTTGGTATCCAGTTCGAGGGCCGTGGCTTTAGCGTGGGGCTCTTTCGTGGCTCCGGTGCGCTCCAGCAAGTCGGTTCAGGCACGGGTGGGCCGCTGGTAGTAGGACGTGCGACTCAGCACTTCGGAAGCATTCAGTGGGGTGGCTCGCTCGCCCTCCGGCACAGCAACACGCAAGACTTCAGCCGGGTCTTTCCCGGTGCGAAGAGCTTCTCGGGCTGGGATACCCGCGCGGAGCTGGATGTCGCAACCCAGCAAGGCCCGTGGCGCATGAGCGCGGAGTATCTGGTCGGGCACCTTGATGGCAACCTCAAGCGCCGCGCCGAAGGTGGCTATCTGGATGTGGCTCATCAGCTCACGCCGAGCACAGAGCTTGTTGCCCAAGTGCAAACCTACTCCCCAAACCTAGGAACCAACGGTCTGACACTCGGGCTGAATGTCATCCCACACGATAAACGCAATCGCCTCCAAGTCGCTTACTTGCGGCACCATCAGGAACGAGTCCAGGTACAGTACCAGTACTTTTTATTCGGGAAGTAGCCTTTCCTGAATCCTTTACGTCCCCTACGACCTCTGCTTAGTTAGGAGAAAACGAAAATGAAACACTACGCACGTTTACTGCTGGCCTCAGCGGGCCTACTGGCGCTCTCGACTCTCACCCCCGGCGGCTCATCGTCGTGCTCGACAGGCTTTTGCACGCCTGCTTATGCCCAAGGCGGCCCCAACCAGCCGGACATGCAGACCATCCATAAGCTCTTTGCGGACAGTAAGAAAATCAAGCGCACGGTGAAGAATATCCCCGGCGGCATCGAAGCGCTCACCGAAGCCAGCGATCCGAAGACCGTCGCGCTGCTACAAGAGCATGTCGCGGCGATGAAAGTGCGTCTGGAGAAGAAGCAGCCGATGCGCATGTGGGACCCGCTCTTTGCGGTGCTCTTTCAGCACGCCGATAAAGTCAAGATGACGGTCACCAACACCAAGACCGGCGTGACAATTACGGAGACATCGGACGATGCCTACGTCGTGAAGCTGCTCCAGGAGCACGCAAAAGCCGTCAGTGGCTTTGTCAAAGACGGCATGGCAGGAATGCATGTCAGCCACCCCGTGCCGCCTAAAGGCAAAACGACTGCGCCTGCAAAAGCCAAAGAGCCTGCGTTTGTCGGAAAGGGCGATGGCGAGAAGACCTGCCCGGTCACCGGCGAGCCCGTAGATACCGCGCAGTCGGTCACTTGGAAGGGCAAGACCGTCAAGTTCTGCTGCGTGAGCTGTAAAGCGGCTTTTACAAAGGCCCCCGAGAAGTTCCTCAAGAAGTAGGTCTGTCGCGCATGGTCAAAGTCGGCTCACCCGCTCCCAATCTCACCCTGCACACGCCCACGGGTGAGCCGCAATCGCTCAGCGCCGTCTATGAGCGCAACCCGAAGACACTTCTGGTCTTTCTGCGGCACCTAGGCTGACTGCCTTGCCGTGAGCATGTCACGCAGCTGCGCGACCAGAAAGCCGCCTTCGATGCGCAAAAAATCGGCATTGTCCTGGTTAGCTTTGCCTCGCCCGAGCTCGCCGCGCACTGGCAAGACGCCACCCAGTTTCCGTTTCCCCTGCTCCTTGACCCCGAGCGCCGCGCCTACAAAGCGTTTGGCCTCGGCTCGTCGGTGCTGGCGGCATGGCACCCCAAGATGTTTCTGTACTACTTTCGCCTGCTGGCCAAGGGCCGCAAGCTCATGCCGGTCAAAGGCGATCCCTACCAGCTCGGCGGCGATTTTCTCGTCAATCAGAGGGGGCAGATTCTTTTTGCCCACCCCAGTGCGGAGCCTTCAGACCGACCATCGGTCTTGGAGCTACTGGGGCTGGGGTAGTATAGAGAGTATGGAATTCGACCAGCTTATGGCGCGGCACAAAGATGCGGTCTACCGGCAGATGGTGCGGATGTGCGGCAACCCCGACGATGCCGAGGACGTCCTCGTGGAGTCGCTGCTGAGTGCCTACCGAGCGCTCCCACAGCTCCAGAACGAGGCCGCGTTCCAGGGCTGGCTGGCGATTATTGCGAGGCGTACTTGTGGACGACTCAAGCGCCACGAGGCACTGGCTCCTGTGCTGCACCTTGCGGAGCTGAGTGAGCACGGCATCGAGCCCGTCTCGGGGGCTCCCTCACCCGAGACGCTGGCCATTGAGGCCGAGACAAAAGCCTGCTTGCTCAGCGTGATTCACGGGCTTCCCCCCCTCTACCGCGAGGTCTACGAGCTGCGCGATGTCCAGGAGATCTCGGCCAGCGAGGTCGCTCAGCGGCTCGGGATTACTGTCGCCGCTGTTAAGTCTCGCCTCCACCGTGCGCGGGCTCTGGTGCGCGCCGGAATAGACACGGGCCTTCGCGCCAACTAATCCCGCCTCTCGTCCCGATTAAGGCTTGAGATGCTTGTCCAAAAAGCGAATCGTGCGGCTGGCCATGTCAAAAAGGCTCGTGGTGTGTCCGCCGGGCAGGATCACGCGCTCCTTAGGGTCGCGTGCTGCGGCAAAGAGCGCGTCGCTACTGGCCTTGGGCACGACATCGTCCGTGGCTCCGTTGAGAAAGAGCAAGGGGCGCGGGGCGGCGCGGCTGATGGCAGGCACCGGGTCAACATCGGCCAGAGCGGCGCGTATTTTGGTGGCATCGGTGTCTCCGGTGTCACGGAAGCGCTTGGCGAAGGGATGGGCGCTGGTCGTGATCAGAGTTCCCCAGTCGCCGCCTGCCACCCAGAGCGAGGCCGCAGCCACCCGAGGCTCCTCCGTGAGAAAACGTGCTCCGAGAACGCCCCCCAGCGAGACCCCCACAAACCCGATGCGCTTGGGATCAATGTCCGGGCGCGACAGCAGATAGTCCACAGTGCGGCGCAGGTCCTGCACGGTCTGAGCGGCCACGGTGCGCATCCCCGCCAGATCCTGCTCGCCAATGGGCTTTCCGTTGACTTTAGGGCGATCTCCGTGTCCTGCCACATCAATCGCAATCGTGGTATACCCCTTGCCACTGAGCATCATCGCCAGCACTTGGAGCTGATTCTTATCGCCGCCCAGCCCATGCAGCAAGATAATCGCAGGCTGCTTCCCCGGCTTCGGGCTTGCGGGCACGGAGACAAGAGCGGGGACGCGGGCCTCACTGCCTCCGGCAAAGCTCAGGTTGTAGAGCGAGAGTGGCTTCCCCTCAGCGTCCTTGCGCTGGGTCAGCTTCGCCTGAAGCGACGTGTTGGAGTCGTAGGTGATTCCTGCCAGGGTACTCGTCTGTGCCCAAGCCAGAGAGACAGGCAATACGAGCAACAAAAATGCCATAAAGCGGCTATACTTCATGCACTAGTATATCCCAAATCGCAAAGCCCAAAGCAACGATGCATAACACTCTGACCAATAGAATACTTTCTTTTTCTTATGGGACATTGCTTGCCATCAGCCTGTCGCTGGCAGGCTGTCATATCGTACGCGAAGACAGGCAAGAGCCCTCCACTCCCCTCCCTGCGCTTCCCTCCTCCCCAAAGCAGCACGGCACGTTCTTGCTCGCCGAGACCCAAAAACGCCTAGAGCAGACCAAATTTGGGGTAACCGCCTCGGTCTGGCGACGGCTTGCCTGGGCGTACCAAAAGAGCGGTGATACAGCAGGGGCGATCCGGGCTCTCGATAAGGCCTTACAGATTCTCAATGCCGACATCATGTCTCCCAGCCAAGAAACCCAGGAGCGCTCTCTCCTTGCCGATCAGTATTTTCTCCTCGGACAGACCGAGCTTGCTCGCAAGGCGCTCCAGGATTTTCGCTACCAGGGCACCTCGCCGCAGGCACAAGTAGCCCTCAAGCGCACGAGCCTAACCCCCCTGGAAGAGAAACGGATGGAGGCCCCTGATCCTTTACTAGCTCCCCGACTGGTTCTAGCACTCTGCGACCAAGGAGCACGCGAGGCGGTTCGGAAAGCGCTCTTGCCTCGGCTGGAGTTCTCCCTCATGCGGGGGCCACTGGGGGGACGCGAGGAGTACTACCACGGGACACTGATCTTACTGTTTCATCTGGGGAAGACAAAAGAGGTTCTCGCCGCCATTGAGCGCCAGGCACCTGCGGACCAGCTCCGAAGCCTGAGCTGCCTCCTCTGGGGTGGTACGGTGCGTGCCAGTACGATTCTTTTTGTCGGGGATGCCAACCCCGCCTGGCAAGCGCCCAAGTCACTACGGCCTCCGCTACGAAAACAGCTTTTCCAGGCTCTGGGAGAGCTTTCGGCAGCCCCCATCACCGATACCGATGTGAGTGCGGGCATGATCCTAGCGGCACGCGAGGGGGATTTTGCCCTCGCCGAGTGTTTTGCACAGAAACTAACCGAGCCCACTTACCGTCAAGAGTCACTCCAGGATATCTCCCAACGCCAGATTCCACGACTCTCCTATGCACCAGAGTCATCCAATCGCTTTGAACGCCGTAGCCTTATGGGGAGGAACCTGGGATGCCTGCTTGGCGTGCGCGATCCAGAGTACCAGCAGCGCTTGTTAGAGCAGTTTTTGGAGAAGATGCAGGGCGCAGAAGATGGCAAAATCTTTGCTTCGATTGTGAGTAGTGCAATCTGGAAACACAAGCGAATGGATCTACTGGAGAGGCTCAAGATCCAACACCCCGACCCTGCTTACTTAGTACACCAGCAGATTTTGCAAGCGGATGTTGCTCTGGCTCTCGGAGATACCAAAACAGCACAGACCCACTTAGAGCAGGTCGCGGACAGCCTAGCCCGTATTGTCAAGCCGAGTCACCGCTTCCAGGAGGGACTTGCTGCCCAGGAGCTTGCCCGCCGCTTAGGCAACCCCGAGTTACTCGAGAAGCTACGTGTCCTCTTGCTTGAGACACTGCCCCAGGTTTCCATCATGACCCTTAAGAACGAGGGAACCATCCAACTGGCGGGACTGAGCTATCTTTGCCACCAAACAGACAGCTACCAGCAGCTGATCACCAAGATCGAGTCGCACCGTAGTGGCTCCCCAAATGAGAAGCTTCTTAGAGGGGATCTTATGGAGCGCCTTGCTCGTGAGCAGGCCCGGCTGGGAGAGACAGAAGCAGCTTTGCAGAGTGTGGAGAAAATCCCATTTTATCTCCCCCAGGTTCTTGGCCTGCTTACGGTGACCGAGCAGCAGCTCAAGACCCCCCCCCTGCCCAACTTCGTCGTGGCTCCCAGCCTCCAAGCGGGCTTGAACCCCAATGTACGGGGAGGGCTTCGACTTTAGGCTTTTTTAGACAAGGCGCAGGGCTTTGCGGACATGCTGAAGGGTCTCTTCCGCCACCACCGCCGCTTTTTCCGCGCCGCGTGCGAGCAGTCGGTCCAGCTCCGCCGGGTCACTCTCATAGAGCGCACGGCGCTGACGGATCGGCTCCAGCATGGCATTGAGCACCTCGGCAGTCTCGCGCTTACTCTGCACGCAGCCACGTGTGCCAGAGCGGCACTCGTCCCACTGCAGCGTAAAGCCCTCTGGGTCGTAGAGCTTGCGGAGCTGACAGACCGCACAGCCCTCGGGAATACCAGGATCGTCTTTACGAATCTTCGTAGGCGTCGTAAATGCCGTCTTGAGCCGCCCGGCCACTTGATCGGTGCTATCGGTAAGATAGATGCAGTTGCCGTAGCTCTTGCTCATCTTGCGAAGCTGACCGCTCTCATCCGCATCCAACCCCGACAAGACGCCCGTCTCTTCGGAAATCAGCGCATCGGGCACAGGAAAGACCTCCTCCCCGACCAAGTGATTGAAGCGCCGCGCGATCTCTCGGCTGATCTCTAGATGCGGAGCCTGGTCTTTGCCCACCGGCACCACGTGGGCGCGGTAGACGATAATATCGGCGGTCTGGAGCACGGGGTAGCCGAGGAGCCCAAAGCTCGGGCCAGAGTCGCCGCCACCCTCACTGACAAACTCGCGCTTCTCTTTGTAGGTCGGGACACGCTCTAGCCAAGAGACGGGCGTGAGCATCCCCAGCAGCACAGCCAGCTCGGCGTGCTGGGGGACTTGGCTCTGGCGGAAGATAGCGCACTTATCGGGATCGAGTCCGGCGGAGAGATAGTCGAGTGCCACTTCACGGCTCGCCGCCGCAATGTCAGGAGGCGGACCGTTGAGAGTGGTGTAGGCATGCCAGTCTGCGACAAAGCAGAACATCTCGTAGCTGTCTTGTAGCTTCGTCCAGGGCTTGAGCGCCCCTTCGTAGTTACCCAGATGTAGCCGACCACCACCGGTCGGCTGCATCCCTGAGAGAAGACGTTTCTTATTCATAAACCAAATTCACTCCCTCCTCCCAGGATTGGGAGGAGGGCTGGGGAGGAGGGCTGGGGAGGAGCTAGTCTATAGGAAGCATGGGCAGCAGGAGCCGCAGGAGGAACTTGACAACCGGCAGCAGGAAGTTGCCGATCACGCCGGTGTAGGAGAGGCCCAGTAAAACAAAGAAGCCGTACTTCTGCATGAAGCTGACATAGACTTTCCCAATGCCCTCGGGCAGGAGTGCGGCAACCACGTGGGACGCGTCCATCGGGTGTACCGGGATCAGGTTCTCGGCAAAGACCAAGACATTGATCATGGTGCCGATAATCAGCCCAATAAAGACATACTGGAACCAGTCCGGTAGCCCGCCCAGGCTCCCGCCCGCCGCAAGGCGCACCACGAGGGAAAAGACACTCGCGGCAACTAAGTTCATCACCGGCCCGGCGATCGCCACCAGTGCCATCCCTAGGCGTCGGCCCACGCCTGTGAACTTGTCGGGGTCTGTTTTTACCGGCTTGCCCCAGCCCAGAGGCATCCCGACGAGAGTCGTCACTGTCATTAGAACAAAGCCGAGGGGATCAAAGTGGGCAAATGGACTGAGCGTCAGGCGACCTTGCTCGCGCGGCCCTGGGTCGCCCAGCTTGTCGGCCATCCAGGCGTGTCCGAACTCATGCACCGTCGTGGAGCTAATGATCCCAAACAGTACGAGTGCCCAGAACCAGATCGGCAGGGCCGGATCGGCCAGCCCGACAGAGTGTATGGTGTGTAGTAGAAACTCTTTCATGATTATCCCTCCAAAAAGCGCTGTGGGAGTCGCTCTTGCCGTAGCAAGTCGTCGTAGCTCTCCCGCTCCCAGACTAAGTCCGCCTGGCCGTTTTGCACAAAGACCACTGCCGGACGGCGGAAGCGGTTGTAGTTGCTGGCCATACCAAAATTGTAGGCTCCTGTGGTCTGTACCGCGAGGATATCGCCCGAGTGCACCTCACCAAGCCCGATCTCAGAGAAGAGCAGGTCGGTCTCGCAGTGCTTGCCCGAAACCGTAACGGTCTTATCTTTTGCTTGCTCCGCACGGCCTGCGACCAGCACGCTGTACTCCGCGCCATACATCACCGGGCGCGGGTTGTCCGAGAGGCCACCATCGACAGAGACGAAGGTCTTGGTGCGCTCCGCCAGCTCGATGGTCTTGATCGGCCCCACGGTGTAGAGCGTCGTTCCGGCCTCGGCCACTAAAGCGCGGCCTGGCTCCAGCATCAGGCGCGGCAGAGGCAGGTCATGTTGCTTCAGCGCTCCGACAACGGCACCTACCACGGAGTCGGCGAACTCTTCGTAGCTCGGCGGGTTGTGGCTCGGTAAGTAGCGCACCCCGAGCCCACCGCCGATATCTAGCTCAGAGCAGACAAAGCCCGTGGCTTCCCGAATCGCGGCGATAAAGCCCACCATGATCTCGGCAGCATCTTCGTGGGTGTGGCTGTCTAAGAGCTGCGAGCCAATATGGCAGTGAATTCCCTTAAAGTCAATGCTGGGAAGTGCCAGCGCCTCTTTGACGGTCTGGAGCGCAAGGCCGCTGGCGACACTGATGCCAAACTTGCTGTCTTCCTGGCCGGTGCTGATCTTAGCGTGGGTGTGCGGGTCAATGCCGGGGGTGACGCGCAATAAAATTGCCTGTCGCTTGCCGCGTGCCGCCGCCAGCTCCGCGAGGCGCTGGAGCTCGTAGGGGTTATCCACCACAAAGCGCCCCACCCCCACCTCGACCCCAAGCTCTAGCTCCTCGCTGCTCTTGAAGTTGCCATGGTAGAGAATCTTCTCCGCGGGGAAGCCCGCCTTCAGCGCTGTATAAAGCTCGCCGCCCGAGGCGACATCAAGCGCCAGCCCTTCTTGGTCGACGAGCTTGGCCATGGCCATCGTCAGAAATGCCTTGCCCGCGTAGGAGACCTCGACCTCACCGGAGTAGCGCTCCGTGAAGACCTTCACAAAGCGGCGGCAGCTCTCCCGGACAAGTGCCTCGTCCATAATATAAAGAGGCGTGCCAAATTCTTGCGCCAGCGCAAGCGTGTCGCATCCTCCGACTTCTAAGTGCCCCTGCTCATTGACCCGCTGCGTTCCCAGCAACATACCGCGTCTGTTTCCCTCACTATAAAGATATGAAAAAACGCGCGGCAGTTGCAAAATCAACCATCGCGCATCGTCAAAATATTCTACCATGCCCAATAATCG